>JAZQYS010000666.1:0-2437 GCA_045633645.1 Victivallaceae bacterium
CAGTTTACTTTTTACTGATTTCTGTTAATATCGCACGCGCCTGTACCTTATTATATATGCTTTATGCAACGGGAAGGGAACTTTACTTTTGAGAGAAAAATTGTTGAAATTAAGTTTACTTCTCAGTTTTGCCGGTTACTATAAAAAATCGCGCCCCCATTGTATTAATTTTTTTGAGAAAGGGAAATTATGACACATACACTTGCGTTTCTTAAAGAACGCGCCGCAGCTGTCCGTTTTGATAAAGTTTATATTTTTACAGAAAAGGAGAATGATTGATGAAGTGGACTTGTAATTCTTTTCGCGGAATCCTGTTGGAAACCGATTGCGGCAATGTCGCAGTCAATGGCGGCGGAACGCTTGATGAACTGGAGCAGGCTTATATCATTGACGGTAAAGTTCCCGTTGCAATGATTTTAACTTGTGAACATTATCATCGCAGTCACAATGTGAATCATTTCTGCCGTAAACATAATGTGCTGTTGATTACAACTTCACGTTGTGCGCAGCATCTGGATTCGGACGGCGTCAGAACCGGTCTGCTGGAATCTTCCGGGAAAAGACTTTTTTTGAAACTCGGGCTGGGTATTTCGTTTATACCTGTCCGTTATGACAGCGTGGATCCTTTTTGCTTCATGGTTCATGATGCCATTGATATTCTCGGAGTCGTTCCCGACGGCAGACTTTTTCCTGATACATTGAAGTATCTTTTTGATTGCGATACCATAATCCTTGGCAATGAACTGCATGTTCCGGAATCTGCTCCGGCAGCAATGAAACGGCGGCTCAAAAGTGTTTACAATACCCGCGCGGAAATCAGTGAAATGTTCAAAGATTTTGACGGAAAGGTGGTGTGTTTATGAAAAAACAGCGTCCGGAAGTTTGCTTTAAAAGCTGGCAGGATTTTGTCGGAGATGATAAGATCGGGGGCAAACAGAAAGCATCCGAATCCGAAGCTGATGATATTTTATTCGGATTTGCTGCGATTATTGCTCTGGGCGGTGCCATGTTTTTTGCCATGTATTGCAGTTTTCATTTTTTCGGGATTGCCAATAAAATTTTTTGCGGTGCGTGCGGTATCGGCGGTATCGTGTTGTCGCTTGTGTTGTGGGCCGCGTGCTGTCAGACTTTTGAACAGGTTAAGAAAATTGTTGTTGTTCAGGCATTTTTATCAATCATTTTTATAACAGGAGTTTTATTATGAGTGTTCTTTGCGAAATTTTTATGGAGCTTTTTTACTTTTGCCTGTATCTTGCTCCGATGGTCATTGTGCTGCTGGTTCTGCTGGCTCTTGCCTGTTACGGCTTTCAGATGTTGCGGCTTTTTTTCAGGTTTTGATTTGCATTGATTTGTATTCGGTGCTATTTTTATTGAGGTTATCAAAAAGGAGAATATTATGGATAAAAAGACTCTTTCTGACGCACAGATTGACAAAATGATTGATGTTTTCAGTGAAAAATACGGTATGACGAGAGAACTTCTTGAGGTGATGTATTTGCGGCAGCCTCCGGTATATGCAGAGAATGTCGCGGATTTTCCGAATGACTATCTGGTGGAGTTTCTCTGTTCGTTCCTGTGGCAGGAACTTCTTCCTATGGAAAAGGATATCGACTGGAAACGCTTTGATGCTGTGGAGTGGGGCAAACTTACCGCCCGTTTCGGTGATAAACTCAATGGTAAAAGCGATGTTGTTCCTTACTGGGGTGCTGACGAATGGGCTTTTATTATTTCCATGGTCCACAAGGAACAGCTTGAAGAAGTTTGCACCGATTGTGATAAATGGGATGAATTTACTCCGGCAAACTGGGGAACTGTCGGCGGCATCAGCCCGGAGGTTGATGAACGCATCAAAAATGCTTCTGAAAAATTCTCTTTAGAGGATTGGGCGGAATTTTTTGACAATTGTCCTTATCCCGATGAATACACGGATATTTGTCCTGTTTGCGATCAGTTGAGAGAGAAATATCCCGATTTGCTGTCATAAAAAGTTTCTGATTTTTTTCTGCCGGAGTCAATAATGATTCCGGCATTTTTTTTGCCATCAAACAGCCATATATTTATTATATAAATATATGGCACTGAGAAAAATTTATTTCCTGTTTTTTTACCTTTTTTGTTTACTTTATATTACTTTTTGTTATTCTGTAAAAGGTTGATTGAAAATTAAATAAAATAATTTTACACAAAAAATTTTTCTATAATTTTTTGTGGGGTTCGTCGTGCCCGGATTCCGGGCGGAAACATTATAAAATCAACAAAACAACCAAATAACAAACCAAACAAGGGAGATGTTGCTATGGAAAAATTCATCAGCAAAGAAATGGAACTTATGGAACTTGAAGAAAACATTCACATCATCCGCGAAGATTTGACCGGAGATCCTCTTGCCAGTGCCAAACTGGTCAAGGCCGCCTTTGACTGCAACTGGGGCGAAGTT
>JAZQYS010000667.1:0-2933 GCA_045633645.1 Victivallaceae bacterium
GCTCATTCGGGTTGCTCAGATAGACATCCGGCTCTTCCTGCAGCGGCGGCATTTCAGAGAGTGTTCCGTCTCCGCAAAGCGTATTGGCACTGCCGTTGCTGTGCAGATAGAACTTGCGTTCTTTTGTTCCGGCGGGAGGCCAACTTTCTGATTCATACCACTTGTTTTCACAGAGCATATAATAACGGACAGCAGGTTCTTCGGGCAGAGGATCTTTTTCAGGATTTTTCAAAAGTCCGAAAAGATAGTTGTGCCGCCATTTTGTCAAGTTGCGATAATCGCAGTCTTTGCCGAAAACTTCAGGATTGATCAGTCCGCCGTGTCCCCAGGGACCAATGACAAGACGGGTTAATTTGCGCGCTTTTTCTGTTGCGGCAGAACTTTTCATCAGCATAAAACTTAAAATCGTTTCTCCGCAGAATGGATCAAACCAACCGCCGGAAATGTAAGCAGGGCAAGTATATTTTTTGAATCTTTCCGCAACATGGTTGAGCAGTTTCGCAGGCGTTCTTGCCGCAAGGAAGAAGTTTCTGAAAACGGGAAGTTCCGGATAAAGAGCATTTTTATCGGCATCAATGACGGGGAGTTTGCTCAGCAGTCCCATACCTTCGTAATCGGGAATATTGCCGTAACCGTATTTTCTTCTGTGGTGCATGGTCAAGACCCAGCAGAGCGTGAAACTGAACCGTACCGCACCGCCGGGGGCGGCACTGCCTTGACAGCTGTAAAGCGGCGCAACCTGGGGGGCTGTTGCCACCAGATGATCACCGGTTTCCATGGCGCACCACTGGACCCAGCCGGGATAACTTGCGCCGAGCATGACACAGCGTCCGTTGTACCAGGGCTGTTTTTCAAGCCAGAGAAAAGTATCCTGAGCATCATTTTTTTCGGTGTCAGGAGCGGCAGGATCAAAGACGCCTTCGCTCCAACCTGTACCGCGGCATGCCTGATAAATCGTTATAATGCCGCGTTTGTGCGCTTCGTTATAGGGATAAAGCAGTTCTGTTGTGCGGGTGTAGGGCGTACGGATAAAGACCGCAGGTGCTTTCTTTTTGACGTTGACGGGAAAATAAACGATTGTTTGAAGTTTGACGCCGTCGCGCATGGGCAGCATGACGATTTTGATATCTCCGCTGGTGTCGCAGGCGGGGGCGAGATCACAAACATTGTAGGGATCTTTTTTTTGACTCATTTTATCTGCTCTGTTCTTTCTGATACAGTTTTAATGCTGTTTGATCCACATCTGCCCAGAAGTTTTTATCATTCCGGCAGGCAGGGAAGTGTTTGCAGTACTCCGCGATAAAACGCAGTCTGTCGCGGTGAGAAAGTTTTGAATCCATGCTTGAAAAGTGCAGTCCGGCAACATCTTTGACATGATAACGGTATGGAACTTTTGTGCGGATCTGCGCCCGGTGCAGGTCAATAACGAAAACCCGCGAGTCTTGTGTGATATTTGAAGCATCCACCAGATAATGACAGATGTAGCAATCGCGGTGATTGATTCCGGAAGCGTGCATTTTTCCGGCACTTTCAGCAATTTTTTTGATCAGGATATGTTTGATTTGTTCACTTGTTCCGGCATTGGAAATATCTTCAACACTGGTCATATTTTCAAGTTCGCAGGTAATGAGAAAGGACTCCTGCTTTGCCGGATTGATTCCGCCTTTTCTGCCGTAGGCGGCACCGGTCATGGTATCAACGCTGATACTGTGCAGTTTTTCAAGAGCCAGAAATTCGTTGGCGGCCCCCAACACCGGCAGTTTGAATTGAAAAAGATTTTTCAATATTTCCGTCCATCCGATACCGTGATGAACTTTGGCAAAGTATCCTTTTCCGTTAACTTCAAAACGGAAAGTTCTCCGGGTTTTGACTTTGCGGAAATCTATGCCTTCAAGTTTTTCAACTTCTTCAAAAGGGTCTTTGTTCTGCCATAAAACTTTGAATACGCTGTCAAGAGCCAAATCACAGTAAGAAAAAAACTTCATTTTGTGATTTCTCCCGTAATGACATCAGCGGCAAATTCAAAGCGGCGTTTCAGGTCAAGGGTGGAACCCAATGCAATTGCTTCACGGGTCATTTCTTCAAGTTTTGCAGGCGTTGAGAGCAAGAGGCGCAGCGCACGGTTGAGGGCAGTCTGACGGAAAGGCGCAGTTAAAAGGAAACTTTCTGAAGCGACAATCTCCTTTGCCCATCCTCCGGCGACGGAGGCAAGAACAGGCGTTCCGGCGTACAACGCTTCAAGCGGCGCCGTTCCCGCTTCTTCTCCGCGGGCGGGGTGAAGGAGCAAGTCAGACGCAAGAATCAAATCATTGAGTTCGTTGTCGATGATGGTAAACCGCACCTGCTCTTCAATGCCGAAGTGTTTTGCCAGACGGCGGGTTGCCCGGACATTGCCGCTGCCGGCAAGGATCAACTGACAGCGCATTTTATAGGCATCAGGCAAAGAGGCGACGGCAGCGATGGCGCGGTCTGCTCCGGAAATCTGAAAGTTGCCGATGTTGAGCAGGAGAAAATCGTTTTCGCTAATGCCAAGTTCGTCACGCATTCTTTCACGGCGTTCTTCTGCATCAGCAGGACGTCCGCAGCCTGCGGGAATATCCGGAGGCAGTTCAAAGAAACGGTTGTCAGGCGTACCGTAGGCGGTTTGATATTCTTTTTTCTGATGAGCTGAAATGTGCAGAATCTTTGTCTTGCTGCCGCTTCTGAAAACTCTTTTTTCCAATCCGATATTGAAGCGGTAACGGAAAGTCAGCTTTTTCCAGAAGGCAAAACGGTCAAGCGGCGTTGCCGCAATACATCTTGAAGTTGAATAATAATAATCCGCTCCGGGGATACGGTTGAATGCCACGAGAACATCAGGCGGATTCTGTTTGAGAGCTTCGCGCAGCGTTCTGATGAATTTTCCCGCCCGCCTGGGATTGGTGAACGATGAG
>JAZQYS010000668.1:0-3824 GCA_045633645.1 Victivallaceae bacterium
GGCAAAGTATTCAGGATGGGTTTTAAAGTATTTCTCAGGATCGACAAAACGGCAAAGGGTATGACCGAGCAATCCGCCCATCGCTTTTGGGAAAGCATAATACTGACCGATGTAGTGCGGCTTGACTTTCAAAGTTTCACTGTGATTGATTCCGCTTCTCAGAGCAAACATTCTCAGTTTTTCTTTAACTTCTTCTGAAGCCCCGGCTTTTGTCTGAATGATCGGGACATCGGTAAAGAGCATACGCCCCGGGAACGCAGGTTTTTTGCGTTCATTGAGTTTGCCGACAGCCAAACTTTTTTTCAGGGGAACAGCGTTTTGTTCAGGCGAAAGGACATAAATGCCGATTTTGTTGAGCAATGCCCAGACACCGTAAAAAGTACCGATCGGCTCTGCACCGGTAATAATCAAATCCTTGCCGACAGTTTTAAGAATCCATTCCTCATCTTTCAAATCCTTCTGAGGAAAGCCGTTTTTTTCAGCAAACTGAGTTGAACCCAGATAAATATTGCCGGGAGTTGACTTTTTAACGGCATTTTCCGGAACAATTTGAAATTTTGCGAGGGTACATTCTTCCAAAAACTTTTTCAAATCCGCCGCCGCCATTTTTTCCAGTTTTCCGGCCTTGGGATTAACCACAATTTGCACACAAGCTTTACGGTTTACCGCAATATCCAATGCTGAAACCGTCAAAATACAGCAACAGGTACTGAGAATAAACAATAGATTTTTCATCTGATACTATTCCTTTTCGGGGGGGAATCTTAAAAATAAGGTTTCAGTTTCCGGGATGCAGTCGTCCATTTGCCCGGGATGACAGCAAGGGGAATTACTTCTGCATGACCGTCAATAAAAACAGCATTGATAACGTTGTTATGCCGGGTGAAACAGGATGATCCCGGTCCAATTCCCGTCGTATTGTCCTTGCTCGGATCAATTTCGCACTGCACATTTTGCGCTACAGAATCTCCGAAAAGCATGACATTGGACGGTCTTTTGACAGTCGTGATTTTGACCCACACTTCAAGTCCCATATTCCATCTGTCTGTATTTGCCATAGCGTTAGCTACGCCATTGTGCCGTATCCCTTTGTTCAAGCCGAAATGCACATACTTCGGTCTGACGTCGTTTTCTGCAGGGCAGCGCACACTTTTGTACTCTTTGACAAGCTTCAATGATACAAGAGTTTCAACCCAGTTGTACGTATTAAACTTGGGGTCGCGTGTAAAAAGGGATTCATCAGCCCAGAACAATTCATTCGAGCCGACACCGGGAAAAAAGTCATTATAAGTCGTATGATAAGTAATTGCAGAAAGGCTCAACTGTTTGAGTGTGTTGGCACAGGAAATAAGTTTTCCGCGATCCCGCGCTTTCTGCAGTGCCGGCAGCAGCAGCCCCGCTAAAATAGCGATGATTGCAATGACAACGAGGAGTTCTATCAAGGTGAAGCTGAACAGCTTCACCTGCTTATTTTCTGCGCTATCATTCCGGGAAATACTTGTTTTTTCTTTCAAAACACCAGAATCATTCATTGGTTGCTCAATCCTTCTCTTTACAATTTTTTATACACAAACGCTCGTAAACAGGACAAACTTTTTCATCAGAAGTTCAATCCGATGGCAAACAATTTTATTTGTATTTCGGCAGCATATTTCCATGAGCATCGATCAAATCATCACACATCTTGATGATATCATCAATTGAAAGCTCTGCTGCGGTATGGGGATCCATCATAGCAGCCTGGTATATACGCTCTTTATTGAGTGTTAAAGCTGCTTCAACGGTCAACAACTGAACGTTGATGTTGGTTACATTCATGGCCGCACACTGCGTGGGAAGCGCCCCCACATAGGTTCCCTGAATACCGGAACCATCCACCAGACAGGGGACTTCAACAACAGCCTCAGAAGGCAGATTGGTAATCAATCCGGTATTGAGGACATTTCCCCCGATCTGATAAGGAGTATTGGTATAGATTGCATTCATAATACCGCTGCAGTACTCGCGGGACTTTCTCAAGCCCAGAGAACTGACATCTTCCTGAAGCTTGAGATATTCCTCTTTCCAGGCATCAATCTGCAAAACGCATCTTCTGAGATATTCGTCCAGCGGAATATTCCAGCGGTCAATAAGTTCAGGATAGTTGGATTTAATCCAGAAAGGCGCATACTCCGCATTGTGTTCGCTGGATTCAGTCACATAATATCCGAAGTGTTTCATCATGGCAACACGGATCATATTGCCCGGTTTGTCCTCTTTTTTGGCTTTCAACCAGGTTTTGAGTTTGCGCTCACCGGCTTTGCGCAGTTCCGGATAAATATCTTTGCCGTTTTCAGTGATATCCAGCAGCCATGCCATGTGGTTGATACCGGCGATCCGGGAATGGATATTGGCTAAACGCTCAGGAGAAGAATCCATTTCCAAAACATCCAGAAGTGATTTGACACATACCTGAACAGAGTGACACAAACCCACTGTTTTGACGCCGGTTCCCTTCAACATGGCTCCGGTCAGCATGGACATAGGATTGGTATAGTTCAAAAACCAGGCATCCGGGGCAACTTCTTCAATCTCATGACCGAACTCAAGCATAACAGGAATTGTCCGCAAAGCCCGGAAAATACCGCCGATACCCAGCGTATCGGCAATCGTCTGCCGCAAACCGTATTTTTTAGGAATTTCAAAGTCAATCACAGTAGAAGGCTTATAACCGCCGACCTGAATAGCGTTCACCACAAAATCAGCATTGCGCAGCGCCGCCTTACGGTTGCGGGGACCCAAGTGTGTGGTGATTTTAAGCTTGCTGTCATTGAATTTTTCATTCATGACTTTGAGAATGAATTCGGACTCTTTCAAGCGTTCAGCATCAATATCATACAATGCAACATGCGAATCCTTCAACGCTTCGGTACACATGCAGTCACCGATCACATTACGGACAAACACCGTACTGCCCGCCCCCATAAAGGTAATTTTTGCCATTTTTTCTCCTTAAGACGTTACCTCAAAAGAGTATAAGTTATTGAACAAGAAAATTTTATTCAAAGATTGTACACCCATGTATTTTATTTAAGATAGCCTCTGTTTCTCTGAATTGCAATACAAGCCGTTTCTTTTTTAAAGAAAAGTTTCACAAAACAACAGCAAAAAGGATTTTTTCAGCAAGTTAAAAAAGAAAAAGGGACAGGAAAAATTCCTGTCCCCTCGGGTACTTTAAGCAGGGTGCAAATTATTTTGCAGCCATAGCCTGGGCGACCGCAACGGCGACGTCAACAGAGGCGCCGACCATCGGATTGTTACCCATACCGATCAAGCCCATCATTTCAACGTGGGCGGGAACGCTGGAGGATCCGGCGAACTGAGCGTCGGAGTGCATGCGTCCCATGGTGTCAGTCATACCGTAGCTGGCAGGACCGGCAGCCATGTTATCGGGGTGAAGGGTACGTCCGGTACCGCCGCCGGAAGCGACGGAGAAGAAGGGCTTGCCCTTTTCGATACGTTCTTTCTTATAGGTTCCCATCACGGGGTGTTGGAAACGGGTCGGATTGGTGGAGTTACCGGTAATGGCAATATCAACACCTTCGAGCCACATGATGGCGACGCCTTCACGGACATCATCGGCACCGTAGCAGCGGACAGCGGCGCGTTCTCCGTTGGAGTAAGCAGTTTCGCTCAGAACTTTGACTTCGCCGGTGGCATAGTCAAATTCAGTCTCAACACCGGTGAAACCGTTGATGCGGCTGATGATCTGGGCGGCATCCTTGCCGAGACCGTTGAGAATGACACGCAGGGGTTCTTTACGGGCCTTGTTGGCACTGCGGGCA
>JAZQYS010000669.1:0-11967 GCA_045633645.1 Victivallaceae bacterium
CGCGGACAGGTCATCAAATGCCGTACCGTAAAAAATCTGTTTCTGTGGAGAAGTAAAGCCCGCATCGCGCATACTTTCCATGAATCCGGCTATGCGGAACTGACGGATGGGATAGTGTCTGCCGGAGGAATAAACTGCAATTTTGCGGTGTCCTCTCCGCAGGACTTCATCCATCATAAGTTTCCCGCCGAGCCGGTCATCGGTATTGAGCGCATCAACCGGACTGTCATTTTCAGGAAAATGATCCACCAGAACCGCCGGCAGGCCGGTTTTGTCGGCAAGGTAACCGAACTGACTGCAAAAGATGAAACCGCAGACATTGGAGTTGACTAAAGAGGCGAGCAGTTCACCGCAGTCGGTGCTTTCCGGAAAAAAGACCGTTACGGCGTAGCCGTATTCAAGAGCGCACTTCTGCACGCCGGTCAAAATACGCATGGGGTAACCCGACGGATCTGAAAAAAAAGCAATCTGTCCTTGGGGAAATTCAAAATTTTTGACGACGACCGTTCCGGCACCGCCGGTACCGCGTTTGAGAAGTCCCGTTGAAACCAGCATATCCACGGCTTTATTTGCCGTTTTTTTATTGACTTCAAATTCATCGGCAAGCAGATATTCCGACGGAAAACGGCTGCCGATGGGATAGACTCCTGATTCAATTCTTTCCCGCAGCTGACGGAAGAGCTGCTGCGTTTTGGACTCCCGCATATTTTAAAGTTCCTGTTTTTCAGATACCAGCAATACCCTGTCTACGGAGACTTTATTGGGCTTTTTTGAACCTTTGACGTAGGCGGGACCCTCAAATTTGAATGAAACGAAAACTTCAAAAGTATTGTCCGTTCCCGTGCGGTAATAGCGGTCAAGATCAAGCTGCATTGCCCAGGTGGGATGGGCGAAAAAGACACAGTTTTTCGTCAATGTCACTTTACCCAGACGGATAAGATTATATTTTTCATTCTGAGGAATGACAGGAGTCAGACTTACCAGACATTTTTTCATATCCCGGCTCTGGATGCCGCACACAAATTTGAGCGTATGCGGATCTTTCACAAGAGCCAGTGCGCCGTATCTCTTTTCGGGGAATTTGCCCAATGCCATGGCTTTTTTGCCGCAGGCGTCAGGATCATCAACGGAACGCAGTCCGAATTTATACATTTCAAGCAAATTGGTGAAACCCGGATGAGTTATTTCGTAACACTTACGTTTTTTCAATTCTTCAGGCAGAGGATATTTTGCACCGCTTTCAGGCGGAAGAGCGGCTTTGAGGAACAGATTTTTGTTGTGATACATCCCTTTGACCCAGTAGGCATTGTCAAAGTGATAAGCGATATTTTTCTGCCAGTTTTTTGCCAGACGGGCGTGAACCTTTTGCGGAGAGGGGAGGAATTTTTCCTCCTGCCACGCATCGCGGCGGGCAAGGCGGGCGATATCCAGTGCAACGCGTTCTCTTGAGATGTTGTCAAGGACTTTTTTATCATCTTTTGACAGCTTTTCAGCCTCTGCCAGACATTTTTCCGCAAAGGTAAAGTATTCTTTATCAAGATACTTCAATTCAGACGGACCATTGACGAGCAGATCGGGGTGTTCCAGCTGACGCATGTTCATGTAATTGTAAAGTTTCCGCATGGGGGAAGCGGACTTTTTGTAGTATCCTGAGAAAAAGCGGTCAAGGATATCATCCAATTTCTGATGAACATTTTTTTTGAGCTGATATCCGGCATAGAGGCGCAGGGGATGAAAACTTGCGTTGTCAGGAAATTCACACTCTGAAAACACATAATTCACATTGTGTTTATAAAAGAGTTTGAGATTGCTGCTGATGGTGTCGATATTGACGATGCCGGCATTGGGGTAATATTTGCCGAAGTTGACCCAATAGTTCCAGATTTGAAGTTTTCCGAGTTTTCCCCAGTCCTGCAGATGTTTGAGTCTGTCCGCATTGCCGGGGTGGGTCAGCTTTTTCATGGTTTTGCCGAAAAAGGAATAACGGACGGCGACATTTTTACGCGGTTTGATACCGACGGGTGCTTTGAGAACAAACAAATATGCCGATGTCTGAATGGTCACATCCGGATAATGTTTTTCAACTTCCTGAGCGATATCATTGACAAACTCAAGCATTGCGCCGGAGTGGGCTTTGTATTTTTTTGCCGCCGCCGCACAGCCGGAGCAGATACAGTAAAAATCGGCACTGTCATTGATTGAAAGATTGTAAATAAGCGGGAAATTCTGCGGAAACTCTTTTCTGTCCTGAGCGATAAAGTCAAGCATTTGTTTTTTGAACATCTGCCGTGCATTGGGACTGGTGAAGCAGACGTGTCCGGGACCGTAAATTGTTTTCGGACGGGCGCGTTTGCCGCCTTTGACCAGACTCAAGCCCTCTTCCATGCCCTTTTCGGGCCATTCACGGATATAAAAATAAAGGGTGTTCAAAGGTGAGGGACGACCGAATACTCTGGAAATACCCCATTGTTCTCTTTCTTTGCCGGTGAATTTTTCCTGCCAGAAGACATTTTCACGCATACGGGTACGGAAACGGATATTGCGTTCAAATGCCGCCTGATTTCTGCCGTAATTCTGTGCGGAAAAAATAGCA
This sequence comes from Victivallaceae bacterium, assembly GCA_045633645.1. Classification (GTDB taxonomy): domain Bacteria; phylum Verrucomicrobiota; class Lentisphaeria; order Victivallales; family Victivallaceae; genus UBA1784. The sequence continues at coordinate 2,594 of JAZQYS010000669.1, forward strand.
CGGTATTCAAACGAGGGTTTGATTGTCAAATCGGTTTTCTGCGGAACAGAAAGTTTTTTGATTTCCGGAATAACGGTATTGTGTGCGTCCAGCCAGGTGATATTGGCAAAACGCTCCAGAAACTCATAGACGCCGTAAAGTACGCCCCGGGGCTTGCCGCCGGTGATGATGATGTCTTTACCGGAAACTTTGATACGTGAGACCTCTTTTTTGAGCTTTTTGCTGTCAATGCCGGACTTTTTGGCAAATGCGGTATTGCCCAGATAGATTTTTCTGCCGGAAAGAGAGGTGTTTTCTTTTGAAATTTTTATCTCTTTTTTCAATGCCTTTGACAGGTGTTCCTGAAGTTCCTTTGATGCGTAAAGTGTTTCAGGATCGGCGTTGACCGGAACGATGACCGAAAGATTTTCGCTGAAAGCTGAAAGACAAGTCAGCAGAAATACCGCAAGCAAAAAGTGTCTCATAAGTTTCCCGTGTGTTTATTATGGAGTTACAGTAATTGTGCCGATGTATCCCTCAAACGCTGCTTTGAAAACGCGCTGGGGCAGAGCCGGAGTCAGATGATCAAAACTGCCGCTGCCGTGAAGATGTCCGCAGAAAACCGCCTTGACGGGACTGTTTTTTGCCGTGACAAGATTCAGCATTTCACGGGTGGTTTTCTGCATTTTTTTCTTTCCGCCCCAAACGTGTTTCTGCGCAACAAGAGCCGGGGTGTTGGCGGTGCTGAGGGGAACGTGGATCAGCAGAATGACGGGTTTCCCTTTGGCAAGAAGAGCTTTGAACTTTTTCAATGCTGCAGGTGTGATGTTGTAAACAGAATTGTCAATGCCGATGACCATAAGATCATCGTATTCGATTGAGGCAATATCCGGATGTCCGTCAATGGAACGCGAGATTTTTATCTGTTCGGACTTATCTTTTTTTACAAGGTGCCAGGGCGAAAAGTCGTGATCTTCACGCAGATAGATAAAGGGGACTTTGAACTTGCTGAATCCCTCTGCCAGCACTTTGAGATTGGCGACACTTCCGGTATCGCAGATATCTCCGCCGAAAAAGAGCGCGTCGGCTTTTGAATTGTTGAGGACAGCGGGGAGTTTTTTCCAGACCTGTGCAGGCGTTAACTTTGAGACAGGATTGTTGAAACGCTTATCGCGGCGGAAAATCATGGCGGGCTGCCATTTTTTTTCAATTTCAGAAACATCCTGTGCCATGACGTGCAGATCAGAGAGCCAGAGAAAACGGTAAGTCTTTTTCAAGCCGGGGATTTGGACCTTTGCCTGTTCAAAACGCAAACCGAGCGTTTTGATATCGTCGTTTGAAAAAACAAATCCCTCCGGTGCCGCACAGAGAATGAATCCGGCGGCAGATAACAGAAACAGCAGAAATTTTTTCATCTTTATTTATTCTCCTTTATTTATTCTCCAGAGCTTCAATCTGCAGTCCGTCAAAGAGGAGTTTTCCGGGACGGACGTTGAGAGAACCGATGGTAATACTGACGTAACAGATGGCTTTGTTGTCAGGAACGGGAATTTCAACTTGAATTTTTTTCCAATCTTTGCCGACGGGAGATTTTACTGCTCCGGTAATCGGCTTGGAGGAAGTCACCCAGCGTCCCTTTTTATTGTTCCAGTTGAGGTAAATTTCAGCCATGGCATTGGGATTGACTGTTTCGGCGCGAAGGTGCAGAGAAAATCTCAAAGCCTTGCAGTTGGCGGGAACTTTGGTCATAAAACGCCAGCTGGCGGATTTTTCTTTGCCGTCAATACCTTCAAGTTTGTAATCAATACTGCGGCAGGCTTTGCCGGAAATGCCGCCGTTGGCAGTCCAGTTGAAAATGGCGGCACTGCGGCGTTCTTTCCAGTTGCTCCAGCCGCGGGCGCGGGTGGAATCCTTTTCTGCAAGCAGGATTTTTCCTTTTTGAGATGAAACACTCCGGGCAAGACCGGAAATCGTCATTTTCTGTTCCTGCGCTTTGAGCCGGCGCACCCGTGAATGGCAGCCGGGAATAGCCCAGCGGCCGACGGCATCGCGACTCCAGGTGAAATTGATACGTTCTTTTTTACCTTTGTGTGCAATCGTCCGGGTGACGTTGAAACAGTCTGCGGCGGATTTGCCTGAATATCCGGTCGCAGAATGGTCAATGACGGCATCGTATCCCCAGCCCTTATCATCGCGTGAAACCTTAATGGCAATGCCGGGGACGTCGATGTCAAAGCCGTGCTTTTTGTCACGGAAGACGCCCCACTGTCCCAGATCGTTGACGGCGATATGGAGCGGGTTGCCGGATTTTCCGGTCAGGAACACTTCAGAAATGTTGTCAAACCAGAAATTGGTGAAAATACCTTTTGCGCGGGACTGGGAGTTGCTCAATGCTATCTGCGGATCATCCAGACGGACACGCAGATAAATTTTGTTGTTTGCTTCAAAGACTTTGAAACGTGAATCTTTGTGGACTTTGAGAGCCTTGTCATCACTGTGCAGATAACGCCACGGCGTATTTTCCCAATCCTTTTCCTGCGGAGCTTTTTTCAAAACAGGCAGATCCAGATACTGCACTTTTTTGAATGTGCGGGATTTATCCGTTGCGTGCAGAGAGAACTCCTCTTTGAGCATATTGAGCACAAAGCGGCGGTAACGGTCGATACGCTTGGCGTAAACGCTTTTTGCGGGAACTTTTCTGCTTGCGGCATCCAGTATTTTTTCAAGGGCAATGATTTCGTCATAGGTGTAGATCGTATCAAAAATCCTGACCAGATGCGGTGAGCGTCCGCCGAGCAGTTCTTTGGCGTGCAGTTGGGCGATTTTGTACCAGTTCTGTTCTATTCTTTTGCAGAAATTTGCTATTTCAGGAGCGGCGGGACCGAAAGAGTTGCGGTAAAAGGCCGCAAGTTCCTTTTCAAGATCAATATCCGGATTCCACAAAAGATGGGCAAACATATATTGATCCTGATTGCGGATGGTGTGACTGGGTTCAATGTGTTCAAAGAACACGCCCTGCACATAGGGACGGTATTCCTTAATCAGATTCTGCATATTGCGGGTGGCGATTTCAGGAATGCCGTGGAGCTGAGAGGCAAAGTCCGCAACAAAATACTGCCAGACATAGGTTTTTTCGCCGATGATCCGGGTCCAGTCTTTCATAAGACGCATACATTCGTCTCTGGGAGGTGTTTTGGGAACGATGCCTGCCCAGGGCAGCGTAATGCGGACACGCAGATTTTTGGGAACATTTTTATCCTGCGGCACAAAACGTTTGGGCGGATAGACCAGCGTGGTGATGAGTTTGCCGGGATATTTCTTTTCAACGCGGCGGGCGACATTGAAAATAACTTTCCAGATCAGTTCGCCCTGTCCCTGTTCGCCGTGAGGCGCGCGGAGTGTTTTGCAGCGTTCACACAGACAGAAGTAGGTCTGATAATCGTGGGGGTCAATCATAAATTCATTGCGTCTCGGGAACTGGATAACGTTCCACGGACGGTTGATGCCCGCACGTTTCATCGTCTTGTCGCCACTGAACCAGGAATCAGCAAACTTGAACCACTGTTCCTCCACATCGGGGTTGGACCAGCAGAGATCATTGGGTGTTCTGCTGCCGTCTTCGAGCATTGAAAACATTTCAGGTTTGCTCTTGAGTAAATCGCTGAAATGCAGCGGAACATAGGTGTGGCAGCCGTAAGTCGGTGCTTTGAAACTGGTGAAACGCAAACGCAGTCCCCAAAGCAGCGTGATTTCAGAGCCGCCGTATTCATCCAGATCGGGAATGGTCTTTTTGTAGGTGCTGGTGTAACTTACACCGCGGTAATAATGCGTGCGCCGTTCATGAAATGCCGGACGGATATTTTCTTCTGCAAGCGGCAGAACGAGTTTGTTTTTGACCGGAACAAATTCTCCCTCTTTGCCGGGTTCAAGAAAACGGACACCAAGGTATTTTTCAAGAAAGGTGTAAACCGTTTCAAGAGTACCCTTTTTATCAATATTGAAAAAGAGATTGTAAATCGTACCGCCCCGGGTCTGCGGTTCATCCACGCCCGCCAGAAAAATTTTTCCGTCTTTGCGGATGGAAATAATGTGGTCATGGTCTTTGGGAGAAATCTCCGCCTTGCGGCTTTCGGGCGTTGAACCGAGGTGGAACTGTATCTTTGCATTGGACTGCGTTTTCACCGGAACGGTGCATTTACCCGCTTTGCCGAGAAAATAAGAGAGTTCCTTTGCCGCAAACTGTACGACGGCAGAGGGATTTTTGCCTGTTACGATCTCAGCATGACTTCTGCCGTTTTCTGAAATGACCAGTTCCTGCGCCGCAAGCGGAAAAAATACCGCCGTTGCAAGAAGAATTGAAAAACTCTTGAAAAATCTCATAATATACATTTATTTTCCTATACCTTAAAACGCGACGCCGTCAGCGAAAAAGTTGTCATTGAATACAGCGCTGCCGCGATCGGCTTCAGGGAAAAGATAATTTCCTGCGTGTCCGTCACCATAGGCGTAATTGGAACCCTGTCCGTGATTGTTGAGTCCGATTTTGCAGGTTGTGATGGCAGTGTTCCAACGGAAGGTGCAGGCACCGCTGACAGAGGGATCATCATAAACTTCACCGACAGTCACCAGAATCGAGGGTTTACGGAACTGTGAAGTCTTGAAACTTCTGTCGTTGCCATGAGGCTCACCAAATTTGTTGATCATTCCCAGCGCACCGTTGGAACGGTAATATGCCCCGGAACCTGCGTAGTGATCATCCATGAATTTCCGTGCCTTGGGAAACTCAGTCAGAAACTTGACCACTGACGGGCAGATCAGAACGCTTGCATTTGAGTTTTTTGACAGTGAAAGATACGGTCCGATGAGATAAGAGTACTGATGGGTGCTGCGGGAGTTGTTTACATGAATCGGAAAATATCCGGCGTAATCATCGGCATACATATTGTTGGCATTGCCGATTTGTTTCTGCTGACTGAGGCAAGTTGTGTTTTTTGCTCTGTCACGTGCCTTTTGCAGTGCAGGCATGAGCATTGCCGCTAAAATGGCGATGATGGCGATGACAACGAGAAGTTCGATGAGCGTAAAGAAACCGGTGTTGAAAGACTTTTTCATAGCATTTCCCTTTTTTTAAGTTTTTGTTACTTGTTGAACTCCAAATCTTTTAACGCTTGCGTGATAGCATCCCATGCAAATTTCGGACGGCGGTATTCATCCAGAATACCCTTGTCGTTGATACCTTTGATTCTGCCGCCGTTAAGATAACTCTTTGCGTCGCAGAAGTGCCAGAAACACAATCCGCAGTAACGCTTGTTGCCCAGTACCACTTTGCAGACTTCGGTGGAAAGTTCCGCCTGATACTCTTCGCTCCAGCGTACCCGGTGCGGGTCGCGGTGTCCGTAAATGGCAGAAGCACCGATCTCACTGATCATATAGGGTTTGTCTTTGGGGACTGCCGCATCGATTTCAGCCAGTCTCGGCGCAATGTGGTGGATACCTGAAAGTTCATCCCAGTTCACACCGCCCCAGCCCGGATAGGGATTCATCGCCACGATATCCACGATATCCATGCAGATATCTTTTTCGTAACGGTTTGAGGCAAAGGTGACAAAGCGGGTTTTATCCACGCTCTTGTAGGTGTCGATGACCGCTTTGATGATTTTTTTTGCGCGCTTGTCTTCGCTGAGGGTCTCATTCATGAATCCCCAGATGATGATACAGGCGTGGTTGTAGTGGATACTGGAAAGTTTTTTCGCCTGATCGATCTGACGGAAACGGAATTCTTTTGTAAAAAGTTCCTTGTCGCGGACATCCCAGCCGAGCGTTTCCTCCCAGAGCAGAATACCCATTTTGTCGCAGAGATCAAGGAAACTTTCTCTCTGGGGGTAGTGACTGCCGCGGATGAAGTTGCTGCCCTGGGCTTTTACCATGGCAAGATCTGCCGCCATGAGAGAGGGCGGAACCGCCGCGCCGAATTCCGGATGACTGTCGTGACGGTTGTATCCCATCAAGCGCAGTTCTCTGCCGTTGAGATAGAGTTGAGTTCCTCTGGCTTCAAAGGTGCGGATACCGAAGTTGAATTCCTCTTCATATTCGCCGAGGATGATCCGCATTTTATGCAGATTGGGTTCTTCAGGAGACCACAGTTTGAAGTCCGGAACACTGATTTCATACACATTTTTCTTTCCGGCAAAGTCCGCAGAAAGAACGGTTTTTCCGTCGATTTCAAAGATGATTTCTTTTGCTTTGCGGAAAAATTTATTGACTTCCACATCAACGGAAATTTTACCCGTGGTGTAATCCAGAGTCGTCACTTTGGTCAAATCAATGCGGTATGCGGGCAGTTCTTCAATTTTGACACTGCCGAAAATGCCGCCGTAAGCATAGAAGTCAAAGTAGGGAAAGAACACCTTGTTGAAACAATTTGAAACGGCGATGACCAATTCGTGATCTTTGTATTCACCGGCATTGAAATTGAATTTTTCGGGCATATAGGCATAGGGACATTTGCCGATCAGGACACCATCCCAGTAAACTTCACCCTCAACGCCGAGTCCGTCAATGAAAAGGCGGATGTTTCCGCCGGTTCTGACGGTGCGGCGGTAACAGCCGGTTCCGCGTTTGCCGAAAAAGGGCTGAGCCACATCAAAACAGCCCGGCACGGACAATGCCGTTTCAAATTTGATGTCAGGCATAGAGCCGTTCAACTTGACTTCTTCGCTGAAGCCGAAATCCCAGATACCGTCTGCGACGATTGTTTTCATTTTTGTTACCTTTATATTTTATCAGAAATTCTTGTATTTTTATGATGATGTTATATATTATATTACTAAGTATAGTATAGAAAAGTTATTTTGTCAATTGCATTTTTGTCGCACACAATCGGGAAATTGTCGCAATGTCCACTTTTCGTAAAAGAACATATTCCTGCAATCCGGAATTTGCGCCGGGATTTCATGTCCGCAGTATCGGACACTTTCAGTTGAGTCCGCCTGACCACGAAGCGCGTAAAACTTTCAACTTCGGAGAACTTTTCTGGTGTGTTCACGGCAGCGGTGTATTCCGTCTCAACGGAGAAACATTTCTTTTGAAACCGGATTTTGTCTGGTACTATCCTCCGGGGAGTTTTCATGATTACGACCCTGCGGAGTCTGATTTTCAATACTACTGGCTTACTGTTGACGGACCGCTCGCTTCTGCTCTCTTTGACGGACTTGGGATCAAACCCGGACTCAATTACGGCGGAAGCTGCCCCGTTCATCTTTTTTCTCGTATCGCCAATCTTCTGCCAGCCGGTAATCCGGAGTCGGGCGCGGAGGCACTGTCTGCCGCTTTTGAAATATTCAGCAAGATTCCCGCAAGCAGTCAACCCGGTAAAGAACAACCGACGCTTGCCGAGCGCGCGCGTAAGATCATAGACAGTCAGTTCACCGATTCAGCGTTCAATGTTGAAGAACTTGCCGAGCGTCTTTCGGTTCACCGCAGTACCGTCAGCCGTATTTTCCACCGGGAATGGGATATTTCTGTTTCGGATTATATCATCAACTGCCGTTTGCAATATGCCATGATGCTGCTCAAAGAAACCAATACGCCCATACGGGATATTGCCCGGGAATCCGGATTCAGTTCTGCCGCTTATTTTTCGCGTGTTTTCACCGCGCGCACCGGAATTACGCCTGCCTCGTTTCGCCGTTCAAGGTAAATCTTGCGGCGGCTTTATCTTTGAGCAGCCGGACTTTTTTGCGGACGATACCGCACAGGTCGTTGAAAGAGTACCCGGCATTATTTTTTTTATCAGGATCACAGCCTTGTGAAATAAGAGTACGGCAGAAAATCTGTCCGGGGGTATTGCCGTCAAGAGAAAAATCCACTGTTTCACAGAAAAGTGTTCTCAGGAGTGCCGCATGAAGCAGCGTATTGCCGTTTTTGTCCGAAATGTCAGGGATATTGCTGCGGGTGTTCAGATATTTTTCAACCAGCGGCAGCGGTGCATCGGCTATCCAGAGAAACGGCACATCTTTGGCAGGCAGAAAGCGGTGTATCGCCTGCGGGTCAAAGTCGTGGAGTTTTTCAAAAAACAGCCAATTATTGCGCAACAGTTCCCATTTGACAAGCAAACGGGCATTGTGCAAATCAAGTGAACTTTGAAGCAGAAAGACGGCAGTATCGCGCGTTTGGTAAAAATCCTGAAACAACCCGCCGGGGTCCGGGGCTTGCTTTGCCATGGTGCGGAAAACTTTATTGCAGAGAACATCAAGACCGGTTTCTTCAAAAGACCAGAAATCAGCTGCGGCAAATGCTGCAGTGCCGCCGCTGAAGGTAAAAACTTCCCCTTTCCTTTTCAGCAGATATTCCGGGGATTTCTGTAAAAGATACTCCCAGTCTTCAGCTTCCATTGAATTCAGACAGCGGGGAATCAGTTCCGGATGGTCTTTGATCAGATCCTGTAAATTGTATTCGTCATCGCCGGCAACGTTTTTCCAGTCAAAGTAATCTGCAAGCTCAGGGTGTTTGCTTACCAGGTACAGAGGGACGAATTTAAAAACCTTTTTTGTATCGCAATATTTGATCAGATCCGGATGACGTAAAAGAAGCCTCATCCATGCCCAGTTGCTGAGGATATTCAGGTCATATTTTTCGATTGTTCCGGGCATATTAAGAAGAATCGCAAGCAGTTGAAACTCATTGAGAAGCGATACATCATCGTATTTTTTCCAGTCCGGACGGTAATGGAGGACAACTTCCGGGTGACAGAGCAGGGGAACTTGCCATATGGCTTCATCCTGAGCAGAAAACGTGCCCTTGGGCGGCATAAAAAAAGATTGCTTTTCCCAGGGGCAGCGGTCGGCAAAACAGATTTGTTTCTTCAACAGTACCGCCCAGTCGCGACCGTCAAGTTTATGCCAGGGGCAATAAGATTCCAGTTGCGGTTGATTTGATAAAATCCGCACCCAGGAGTGTGCGGCAAGCCGTCCGGGAGAGGGACAGAAATCAATCAGTTCCGGACGCTCTGAAAGAATCATCCCCCAATTAAGAGGTTTTGATCTGAAACGCCATATCCACTCAGGATAGCGGCAAACCAGAGTTGAGGCAGATTCTTTTGAAAGTTTATAAAAATTGCATTTATCCGCAAATTCCGGACAATGTGAAAGAAGTTTTGTCCAGGCTTCGGAATTCATGCGGTCAAAACGCACACAATCAGTCCTTTCAGGGTGTTCAATCAAGTAATCAGCAAGATCAAAGTCCGAAAGTTCTTCAGGCGTTTTGCCATTGTTCGGCAGCAGTTTTTTATCAAGAGCCATAAAAATACTATTCCGTAAACGTAATCTGCCCTCTCAACAAAATACTCCTCTCAACAAAATACTCCGCTTTTTTTGAAAAGTGGAGGGGGGTCCGGG
>JAZQYS010000670.1:0-1683 GCA_045633645.1 Victivallaceae bacterium
TCACCTGCCTGAGGCACATAGCCAACAAAGGTGCCTCCTTCGCCATGATCTTTGACTTCTTTGCGGTTGGAACAATAACGTATGTCGGCATCATATTTTTCCGAAAGTGCAATACTGGCGGTCACCGACAGCGGAATACCTTTGTAGGCAGGGCCGAACAGAACATCAAACTCCAGACCGAAAGTGCTTTTGATCGCCTGAGCATAATATTCACCAAGTTTCCGCAACTGCGCTCCGGTACGGTAAAAGCCGGTGTTGACAAAAAACGGAGTCTTTCGACCGCTTTTGGTCACAAAATCACCAAATTTCAAAACCTGGCAATCAATCATAAACTCAATAAATTCTTTCTTGTACTGTTCCATTTTTCCGCCTTTTTTTATATGTTGAAAAAGATGTTTGACTTAATATACCACATCAGAGCATAAAAGCAAGGAAAGAACATGCAATCAGTGGCGAAACATGTAACAAACAGCAATTTTTCAGGATTGAAAAAAATTTATGACAGTGTATATTATTTCCGTCAGAAAAACTCCGGAGTGGAATATGAATAAAACAGGCTTGGTTCTTGAAGGCGGCGCCATGCGCGGATTATTTACCGCAGGTGTCATGGATACGCTTATGGAAAATGACATCCGCTTTGACGGACTTATCGGCGTTTCCGCCGGAGCCGCTTTCGGCTGCAATTACAAATCCCGGCAAATCGGCAGGGTTCTGCGTTATAACAAACGGTTCTGCCGCGATAAACGCTATTGCAGTTTATCCTCTCTGCTGAAAACCGGAGACCTTTTCGGAGCGGATTTCTGCTATCGCCAGCTGCCGGATGAACTTGATATCTTTGATCGGGAAACCTACAACAGCAATCCGATGGAGTTTTATCTTGTTTGTACGGATGTTCATACGGGACTTGCGCATTATCAAAGCTGTCCGACTGTTGACAAAACATGTTTTGAATGGATGCGTGCCTCAGCCTCCATGCCGCTGGTTTCCCGCATTGTCAAAATACGCGGCAAAGAATATCTTGACGGAGCCATTGCCGATTCAATTCCCCTGCGTTTCTTTGAGGAAAAAGGATACAATAAAAATGTCGTTGTCCTCACTCAAGCAGCTGGATTCAATAAAAAAGCGTCTAAAGCAATGGGACTGCTCCGTATCGTCCTGCACAAATATCCGGCATTGATAAGAGCCCTGGAAACGCGCCATGAAAGGTACAATGAAACGCTTCTCTATTTGGAAGAACAAAGTCAAAAGGGCAACATTTTTCTGATTCGTCCGGAAATCCCCCTGCCCGTTGGTAGAATCTGCCACGATCCGGAAAAGCTGCAACAAACTTATGATATCGGCAAAGAATATTCGGAAAAACTTCTGCCGCAAATCAAAGACTTTCTTGAAGGGAAATAAGATATGAATTCTGATACGCTTGTTGTTCTTGTCCACGGATTCTGCCGCGGCGCAAAGGATATGTTTTTCTGGAAAAGTTGTCTCCGCCGCAGTTTTCCGGATATCATTACGCCTGATCTGCCCACCCGTTATTCAAGTTTTGAAACGTGCGTGGATATTTTGACCGAAACGATTGCCGCCAAACATCCTGAAAATTATCAAAAAATTTATTTTGCATGTCACAGCATGGGCGGTCTCATGACAAGAGAATATCTGAAACGGCGGCAGCCGCAAAATGCCGCCCGC
>JAZQYS010000671.1:0-3201 GCA_045633645.1 Victivallaceae bacterium
GCGGATATCCTCTTCTTTGACGGAGGTGAAACTTAACATCGTCCGCAAATGGTTGATGTCCGGATCGGCACAGGCGACCAGTTCCACTTCTTCATGATTGGCGAGAGTCATGGCATAGGGAACGCTCCGCGCACCGCAGCCGATGATGGCGATTTTAAACTTTTTCTTTTGCATAAAAATAATTCAACCTTTTATTTCAACCCCATCCATGAAGCGACGGTGCCGCCCAGGATGTTTTCTTTGTCTTCACCGGTGATCTGATTGAGGAGCAAATGCATTGAATACGCCTGAAAAGCCTCTGTCTGGATAACAGGGATCTTTATATAAGAGTCAGACCCGAATACCATTTTTCTGAAAAACTTTCCTTCCTTATCGCGCGTATAAACCGGTGGTTTGAGCAGTTCGGCAAGCTCATTTGCTGAAAGTGCAAGAAATGATCCGGACCCCGCCAGATCAAAATAAAGATTGGGATGCAGTTTCACCAGTTCCGCCGCCTGTTCGCGATAGATCGTGGTTCCCAGGTGCGCCATCACCAAATTGAGTTTCTGAAAGGACCTTGCGATCGCATCCAGTTTGAGGGGCGACATATTTTCCAGTATCGGACGGCGGTATTTGATATCCGCGCTGTTTGGACGGTAGGTGCCGGTATGGAAAAGCGCCGGAACGCCGAGTTTTTCCAACTCCTCATAAACGGGCATATAAAGTTCGTGGTCATAGCCGTAATACGGATAAATGAACTTGAATCCTTTGACACCCATATCCACATATTTGCGGATCAAAGAGACGTCAGGGGGAGAATCCCACAAGTCGATTTTTGCCAGCGGAACCAGATTATTCGGATACGCCTTACAGATTTTGACAACTTCTTCATTGGGCAGATAATCGTGTCCGCCGTAAAAGAGTCCGCCGCTCAAAGCGGTCATGATGTTGTTTTTTTCGCTGTTTTCCACATAGGCCCGAACTTCAGACGGGTCTCCGGAATTGCAATGGGCATGAAAATCAAGATACATTTTTTTAAAACTCCACTAAGAAAAGTTTACCGCGATCGGATTTGAAATTGAAAGCAAAGCCCCTGCCTTTGACCGGCACGCTTCTGCCCGTGGCACACTCAATCACCTTTTTGGGCGCAGACGGGAAAGAAACCGTTTCTTCCCTGCCGACGGGATTGGCATAGTTCGCCGCATACAGCAGAACTTTTTTGCCGAGAGAAAGAGCTTTCAAACGCAGATAGGGTTTTCCGCCTTTGACGGCAGTATATTTTTTACCGTCCACAAAGAAGTCCTCGTAAGGACCGGCAACGCGGATGGCTTCGGTCACAGGCGCGAGAGTCGGCGCATTAAAGAGCGTGGCTCCGGCATAGAAGATGATCAGTTTGGGTTTCTGCATGAGGGTATCCCACACCTGATATTTGAGCATAACTTTGTCTTCAAGAGAAGTTTCCGTACCGTAACCGCCGGCAAGCAGGATCGGCACAGTGTTGTTTTTTCCGAGATAATTGTTGTAAAGCTCCATCTTGTCCCCCGGGGTGGCACTTTCACGCACGCCCTTGTATGTGTAGGACATCATCTGAATCAAATCACAGTATTTATTGATGAGGCGATAGTCAAGATAATTGCTCTCTTTGACCGTTTCAGCCGTACAGGGGGTGCCGTCGGGCAGATACAGAGGTCCCTGAATACAGGTGAGCAGACGGGGTTTGAGATGTGCCGGATACTTGCCTTTGAACTGCGCCAGACCTTCATCAAAGGCTTTGCGGTAAAGACTGTACCAATAGGCAAGACGCGAACACTTGAAGTCCACCCAGTGATCGTACATCTTGCGGTCGGTCTTCTTGTTGCGGACGATTTCAACCGGGTCTTTATAAGCAACGCCCTTGCGGTTCTTTGCCAGCCATTCACGGAAAAGTTTTTTCATCTTGGGAGAATAATCGATGATATCCCAGAGAACATTGGTCATCTCATCATCGTATTCGACCGTCACACCGGTTGCGGCAGCAAGGCGCGTGCGTTCAAGAGTACCGCGAATGGGTTCATCATTTTCATCCATGGCAAGAGAGAGAATTTTGGTTCCGTGTCCGCTGACACCATTGAGCAGCTGTTTACCGTCGATGCCTGTGGCAATATGTTTTTTGGTAAATCCGTGGTACTGTTCAACGACAACGGTGATCATAAAGTTGTTGGCGTATGCCTTGTCGCGGAATCCGTCAAAGAAATCCTTATCGGTCCAGGGACTGAACCAGCAGCCCATGTAGTTGAGTCCGGCAGATTTCATGTTGGTAAAGACGTTGGGATAAGAACGGTACATCATATAGAAAGGCACATAACTCGGACCCACATAAATCCGTTTGAAGGGCTTTGCCGGTTTGATGGCAATGTGTTTGAGGACAATGGATTCTTTCATCTGCTTTTCGCCGTTACTCTCAAGATAGTATTCGCAGAGAGTTTCTTTATATTTGCGGAATGCTTTTTTATCAGCTTTGACAAAAACCAGATACTGATTGCCTGAAAGGAAATAAAGTTCTGCCTGATAATCGTTGAATTTTTTACCACCGGCAACTCTGGAACCGGTCTTTTTCCAGGTCAGGAACTTTTTGCCCCAGCGGGAGGGACGGTTCCAGTCGGTTCCCGCCCAGTGAGAAGTCACGCCTTCAACTTTGACGTAATCCGGCAGAGAAAAGTGGAAGATTCCGGGTTTCTGATTATTGGGAATAATCTTGTTTTTTCCGCCGATACGGAAAGATATCGGCAGCGTGATGGTATCAGAAATACCCTCATGGACATACTCGGCCTTGATCATATTGGTCGTGGTAATATCCTGGAACGGCGCCTGTTTCATGCTTCGTGCTTCATATTTAACGGGCGCATATTTGCTGTCATCTGTCAAGAGCAGAGCATCAACAAACATACGTTTTTTGGGAGAAAGTTCAATTCTCTGTCCGCCGCCGGTGGTGGTGAACTTGCCGCAAAGCACCCAGGTATAGACACCGGGGCCGGCATATTCGCCTTTTTTATTGGTCTTTTCATTGGCGGGGGTATCCACAAAACTCATGAAACGGTCGTTGCGATAAACCATGATACGGGGAGAACCGAGATATCCGTAAACTCTCGCCCAGAGATACCAGGTGCGGGGTTTGGAAAACAGCGTAACCGGGTCGGTCACAGGCGGGATCTGGAAATTCCAGACAAGTTTCTTACCTTCTTT
>JAZQYS010000672.1:0-3305 GCA_045633645.1 Victivallaceae bacterium
GATGAAAGTTCCAAAGAAACGGTTAAGCTTCCTCAGCCGGCACGTCCTGTCCCTGTTGCTGCGCCGAAACCGGCTCCTGCACCTGTTGCTGCTCCCAAACCGGCTCCGGCACCTGTTGCTGCACCCAAACCGGCTCCGGCACCTGTTGCTGCTCCTGCTGTTCCCAAAGAGGCTGAAGCGGAAAAGAAGAACGATTCTGCCGATGACGAAATCGTTCTTGCTCCCAGCGAAAAGGCAAAGAAAGAGAAGCCTGAGGCAGAAAATGCAAGTGTCGGAAAAGAAGATGGAAAAAATAACAGAATGCCCGCTTCCAATCAGGCGGCTCCTGTTGCCAATTCCGCTTCTCCGCTGTATCTTATTCTTGGAATCATCACTTTGATTCTTTTGCTCGGTGTGACGGCGTTCACCTTGACTCAATATCTTGATTTTGAGCAGAAAATTAAGGTTTATGAGCATGTGCCGGGTCTGCCGCACGCGAAATAACTGATTCTGACGGAATAATTATTGTGAGAATTGTTCATTTTTCCGATCCGCATGCCGGAGGCGGCGCTGAGGATTGGATGGCGTATTTTGACAAGCGCTGGGTCGGTGTGTTCAACTACCGTTTCCGGCGCCGTTTCCGTCACGATCTGGGAAAACTTGAAAGGGCGGTGGAGTATATTCTTGATACCCGTCCCGATGTGGCGGTCTGCACCGGAGACTTGACCAGTGCCGGACAGCCCGGCGAATTTGAAAAGGTTCGCTGTGTGCTGGAAAAACTGCGCAACTCTGATATCCCGCTGATTTATATGCCCGGAAATCACGATTGTTATGTGCCGCGTCCCAAGTGTGTTCAGGCAATGAAAGATATGGTGGCGTATTTAAGTTGCGGGCGATATACTTTTGAGGACTTCCCCTGCAAAATCCGTCTGGGAGGAGCTGAGTTTTTATTGCTCAATACCAGCAGACCGTCTAATCTGCTCTGCTCCTGGGGATTCCTTTATAAAGAGGATTCCAAAAAAATTTCAGCCTGGTGTCAGGAGGAAAAGACGCTTCCGCGCATTCTGGTCTCACATTATCCCATGACTGAAGATCACCCCATTTTGAGAATGCGTCACCGCCTGTTCGGGCAGAAAGATGTTCTTGAACTGCTGCATGACAACAGAATTGATCTTGCCTTGTGCGGTCATGTGCACCGTCCTTATCTTCAGCACCGTTCTGACGGAAGCGTTCTTGAGTGTTGTGCGGGTTCTGTTACCCGCAACGGTTCTCTGGTGGAAATATCCTCTTCAGAGGGAGAGGGTTTCAAATTTAAAACCATTGAGTTGTGAAAAATGTCTGACGCTTGTCTGCTCTGTCCCCGCAAATGCGGTGTGAAGCGAGCTGAAAATCTTGCCGGTACACTTGCGGGCGTATGTGCCAGTCCTCTGAATCCTGTTGTTGCGCGTGCGGGACTTCATCATTGGGAAGAACCTGTCATCAGTGGTGAACGCGGTTCAGGTGCCGTCTTTTTCACCGGATGCAATCTGCATTGTGTCTTTTGTCAGAATCACGATATCAGCTCTGCGCCTGTTGGGAAAGAAATTTCAGTTGCCCGGTTGCGGGAAATTTATTTTGAACTGATTTCTCAGGGCGCACACAATATCAATCTTGTGACGCCGACGCATTTTTGTGATGCAATTCTATCAAGTCTTGAAGGCGGACTGCCTGTGCCTGTTGTCTGGAACTCCAACGGTTATGAACTTGTGTCATCTTTGCGGAAACTTGCGGGAAAAGTTCAGATTTTTCTGCCTGATTTGAAGTATGCCGACAATGCCCTTGCATGGCGTTACAGCAGAACTCAGGATTATTTTGAACGCGCCGTTGAATCAATCGAAGAGATGTATCAGCAAACCGGTCCCTGGCAGATGGATGAAGAAACAGGCATACTCCGTTCAGGGGTTGTCATCCGTCATCTGATTCTGCCCGGCTGTGTGGAAAACAGCAAAAAAGTCATTGACTTTGTCGCCCGCCGTTTCAAGCCGGGAGAGGTCTTTTTCAGTTTGATGCGCCAGTATCTGCCCTGCGGAAAAGTATCGGAAAGTTCTTTTCCTGAACTTAACCGCAGAGTGACAGATGAGGAATATCAGGAAGTTGAAGATCACCTCTTTTCTTCCGGAATAGAAGATGGTTTTGTTCAGGATGCTGAATCTGCCAGCGGAGATTTTATTCCGCACTTTGACGGAACAGGGGTGTGAAAAGAACCGGAATTCAATTTCTTTCCCGCCTCAAGCCATGCTGCCAGACCGCCTGATAAGTTGCTGACGCTTTTGAAAGAGCCTCTTTCCAATATACCGACGGCGATGGCTGAACGGAAGCCGGAAGCACAGACGATGACAATATCGCGGTCATGCGGTAATTCATGCAAGCGTTCTTCAAGTTCAGCAAGAGGAATGTTGATACTTCCCGGAAGGCGGCTTTTCTGCCATTCTTCAGAAGTTCGCACATCCAGAATCAGCGGAGCTTCATCGCTCCACATCTGTGTATCCAACTCCTCGATTTCTATGTTGCCTGAACTGAGAACGGGCAGATTTTTCTGTTCCCATTCTTCAAAGAGAAAGCCTTCAGAGCTGCAGCCGATTGCCTGCAGACGTTGTGCTGTTTCTGTCAGAGCCATCTCATTGTCGCCGACTAAATATAGTTTCTGCGGCGGCGGGAACAGCCGGGCGGTCCAATACTCCATTTTGCCGTTTGATTCAATGTTGAGAGAATAGGGAATGTGTCCTTTGGCGTAGTCGGAGCAGTTTCTTATGTCTATCACACGCTGTCCCCGGGAAGCAAGGGTAATGTCGGGTTCTATGTGTTGGAAAATATTTTCCCAGTCCACGATTTCAGGACCCCGGCGGTTGATTTCTCGCAGTTCTTCAAGGTGCAGAGAGTGTTGTCCGGCGGAAACAGAGGCGGTTTTGAGTTTTCCGGCTGTCGTCCAGTTTTTATCGGAACCGGTCAGTTCATGTGCCGGATATATGCGGATGTTTTCAGAAGTGCCTGCCATACGGCAGAGACGGTCTATTCCGGAATTGTCAGAAAAAGTTCCGGTCAGGGCATCTCCGGCAAAGATGATTTCAGGATGTCCCTCCTGTGTACCTGCGGTCATACTGATTCCCTCCGCCGCATGTTCAGGCGTTGAAAAAAAGTGCAGTTTCAATCTGCCAAGGGTAAAACTGCTGTCATCGTCAAGGGGAATGTGACGGAATCCGGCTTCTGCTGTGCGGCTCAGAAAAATCGGCACATTGAAACGTTCACCTGCTTCCATGTGTCCTGATACATAATCAGTGTGGATATGG
>JAZQYS010000673.1:0-10348 GCA_045633645.1 Victivallaceae bacterium
GCTCACCTCTTCCATGAATGCAGATAATCAGCAGCTGGTTTCCGGAACTGAAAATGACTTGAACAACTTATCAACTAACAGCGACACTGCTGTTGCCAAACCCTCTTGGATTCGTTATTTGTATCTCAAAAACCGTATTCAGGATATGACAGCTTACCGCTGTCCCGCCATCGTCACAACCAGAAAAACATCGCTTGTCAACAACGATAACTCTGATGATAACTCCCTGACCAACAAACTGGGCGCTGCCTACGGTGTTGTTTTCGCCCGCGGAACAGGTAACAATGCGCAAACACTGAGCATGTCTAAACCCAATTATACAGGATTTGATTTCCGGGGGACAACATATTTGACTTATAGAAAAAATTCAACTTCCTACCAAATTGCTGCCAATCAGCTGATTCTGGGCGGTTGTTCTGCGGCTTCTGCGGCTTTCGCAGGTTCTACAAGCACCAATCAGCCCAAGCCTAAAGTTGATATTGGTGATGCTTTTTTCAGACTCAATCTTGATGAAACCTCAAACAGCGGCAACGCCGGTCGTATCGCCGAGGTCCACAGTGGAGAATCCAACCTGTTCTATCTTGACGGTCATGCAGACTCTGTCACCGAAGACAAGTTTGCAGACAACCGCTACTATCCCGGTTTGACAGGTGGAACCAGTGGCAACCGGGGAGCAATCGCAGTTAATAAAAAAAATTGGTTCAATCCGGATGATATTTGATCCGGCAGTATAAGGGTCCACTAAGGAGAAAACACAGACAACAACAGTCGGTCGAAGTGCAAAACAAGCTTTTAATGGACCTTATAGACCCAATGGACCTGATGGACGACTTTACTTTTTGTGCAATGCTGAAAAGTCCATTTGGTCCATGAGGTCCACCCGGTCCATCAAATGCCGGTTTGTGGCAAAAACACGCAGAAAAAAAATACAAAGAGTTTATATTTTAAAATTTAAGACAATACAACATATTTAATCCGGACGATATTTGATCCGGCAGTATAATTTCCAAAATAGAGGAGGAAAAAATTATGGCTTCTATCAAAATGTACAACAAGAACGGCGATGCAAAGGCTGTCGCCATTCAGGAGAAACTTGAAAAGAATTTCGGCTTTCTGCCCGAAGTCTTCCAGATCATGGGACGCAACGGCGATTTCCTTGAAGGCGTGCTGAAAGTCGCTGAATCCGCCGGTCGCGGACTTGATCCCAAAACCAAAGAATTGATCGTTATCGCCGTCAGTGCCGCCAACGGCTGCCAGTACTGCCTCGACGCCCATCGCGCCGCCGCCCTCGCCGCCGGTGCTACTGACGAAGATATCACCGGTGCTATTGAACTTGCCGCTTCAATCAGCTTGTTCAACACCTACAACAAGGCAAGCGGCCTCAACTCCGACATCAAGGCCTAAGCCTTTCTCTGATAAAGAGAAGCGGGGTATTTGTCAAGGGAAGATTTGCGTTTGAACTTGGCTTATTTTCCCGGTAAAGAATATGTTTCTGTCAGCCGTCGGTTTATTCCGGCGGCTCTTTTTATTGAACAGAAACTCAAAACAGACTCTTGATTTTTTTGATTTTGCTGTTATTTTGAGTTAACATTTTGATATTTTTTGTTTTTATGCCATTAAACAACTGTTTGGAGGCTGATATGAATAATGAAATCAACCTGAATAAAGAGTGTGAAAAAATTGCAGAAGACCTGGTATCTGAAGTCATCCGCAAGTTTGTTGACAACGAGGAAATAAGATTAAATCTGTGCCGTCCGATTCCTTCCGGGGCTGTTTACGGACTCTTGAAACAAGAGCCGCTGAATGATGAATACAACACGGTAGTCGTGACTTATTCCATCATTGAACGCAATGAGATTGTTTTGAATAAAAATCAACTGTATCAAATGGCATTTGATAAGATGATGGAAATTGTACATCACCCGGATTGGCAGGAAGAGAAAAATTCTCCGGATTTTCCGCAGATTTTGAGGGAGTTTGCCGAACATGCCGTCGGGAATCTGCTTGCTTGTATCTTTTCAGAAACTGCCTGCGCCAATCCTGATAAGTACCCCACTTGGGAAACACACGGACACATGCCCGATAAAAACAATAAACAAAAACTTACCATCCGCAGAACAATTGACTTTTAAGCATTAAAATGGACTGCCGGGAATATTTCAACTTATTGAGAAAAGAGCCGGAAAAGGTAACTTCCGATCCGGAACTGCTTGCTCAACTTAACGGCAGCTGCTGGTGTGAACTGCTCTCAGAACACCCTCAGCTTGCCCCGTATTGTGATTTCAGCACAATGACCGGTCCGCAACTGCGGTATCTTTTGGAAAATCAGGGGCAGTTTGCAGAAAAATGCGATTTATCCCTCATTCCCGCAGAAGACTGGTGGCTGATCCTGCGGAAACAGCCGCAGCTTGCAGAATATTGCCCCGAGTGGTCCTTCCGTTTGAATGAATGGGCAGAACTGCTGCGGGAACAAAAGCAGTTTTTCAAACGCTGTGACAATATCTGCCATCTGCTTCTGTCTTATCCTGATTTATATGAAATCTGGAAACAGGAAGATTGGAGCAATTACAAAATCACTGCCCGTTCCGCAGTTCCGCAAACGCCGGAAAAACACTCCATTGAAGAATGGCATCAACTTATAATGCAGGATAAAAACAAGTGTATCATCTGCGATTGTCTGTTGGAACTTCTTCTGCAATACCCTGAAATATTTGCCCAATGGTGCAAACTCGGGACAGGTTCATTTTTTCAACCGGTATTCTGGCAGATGCTCTCTTCTCTTTCTGAAAACCAATAGAGAATTTGTTTACAGCAATCCCATTATTTTTTCAGCAATAAGATTTGCTGTAATATTTTCGTTGCGGTATTTGAGCAGGCGCACCCAGTCGCTTTCAAGCGATATGGTAATCAATGCCGCTTGAGACAAAAGCTGCTTCAGATATCTTGAATCACGGGGCATTAACGCGCTGGAAGTTAAAATATAATCGCAATCTATGTCAAAAATAAATTTGCCGTACTGTTCTAAATTGCCGAATTGACGGAAAAGGTAACTTGTTTCCAACACAGAATCTGCAAGTTCACGATACTTTTCAGGGGCTCGGAAAAATTCATTTTCATCGGGCCATGCCGGATCACAGCAAATATGCAGTTTGTCATTCGCCGGAATCGTCGCGCAGGTGTGCGAAGCAATAAAAGCCTCTTCTATCAATCCTGAACGCACTGCCCAGTCAAAGTGTTCATCGTGTTTGAGTTCAGATACCGCCTGCTGCACATTTTTCTCATCAAGCCACGCCCCCTGCCCTATCGTGCGGTTTCCGTCACGGAAAGCCTGCACCACGTCGGTATGGTGGTCAATCGTCAAAACAGTCAGGGGGGCAGGATTCGCCCTGCGGTATGCCGCCCAGAAGGTCAATACCTCATGGTGATTTTCTGTAATAAAAACTTTTTTCATCTGAAAACCAAAATCCATTAACTGATTGAGTCCCGTCAGATTCCCCCGCAAAACATCTTTGGGCTGCAGCCTACACCAGCAAACCATCAACCAATTCAACAGTTTTGTCGGCGCGGCAGGCAAGTTCGCGGTTGTGGGTGATCATTAAAATCGTCAGATTCGGATTGTCTTTACGCAGATTTTCAAAAAGGGAAATCACCTCTTCTCCGGTTTTGGAGTCAAGATTGCCCGTGGGTTCATCTGCAAGCAGAAGATCGGGATTGTTGACCAGAGCGCGGGCAATCGCCGCTCGCTGCTGTTCTCCGCCTGAAAGTTCATTGGGACGGTGTTTGAGACGTTCAGCAAGACCGACGGAAACGAGCAGTTCTTCAGCTCTTTTCTTTGCCGCTTTGGCTGAAAGTCCGCCGAGGCGGGCGGCAAGGGAAACGTTTTCAAGAATAGAAAGTTCCGGCAGAAGCTGATAATTCTGAAAAACAAATCCGATTCTTTTTGCGCGGAATTTTGCCGCGGCACGTCTGCCGATAGCGGAAACATCTTCTCCGGCAATGCGGATAATGCCCTCATCAGGACGCTCCAGAGTACCGATCAAATTCAGCAATGTGGTTTTGCCGCTGCCGGAAGCTCCGACGATGCAGCACCATTCACCGGTTTTCAGAGAAAAATCAATTCCGCGCAAAACGTTGAGAGTGTTATTTCCCATGCGGTAAGAACGTTTGACACCGGAAACTTCAAGCATATTTTCAACATTATCCATCACTCGTACCTCAATGCTTTGACAGGGTCAAGATAAGCGGCTCTCAAGGCGGGCAGAAGCGCACCGAACGTACAAAGAACAATACTTGAGATCACAATAAAAAGGACATCCCCGGGAACGATATGCGCGGGCAGTTCATTGAAATAATAAAACTCTTTGGGGAAAAGTTCCATGTGCGTCCACTTTGACACCAGCTGCAGAATATCGTTGCGGAAAAATATCACCAGCCAGCCGAAAAGAGTTCCGACACCGCTGCCGATAACGCCAATCAGAAAGCCCTGGGCGACAAATACCCGCGATACCATGCCGTCCGAAGCCCCCAACGCTTTGAGCAAACCGATTTCACGGGTCTTCTGATAGACTGAAGTAATCAGCGTATTGGCAATACTGAACGCCGCAACAAGAACAATGAATATCAGCAAAAAGAACATCATGCGCTTTTCAACAGCCAGCACACCGAGCAGACGCTGATTGCTTTCTTCCCAGGAGAACACATAGTATCCGGCAGGCAGATTTTTTTTGATTTTACCAAGCAGTTCTTTCTGATTGAATGCATCCGGTCCCCAACCGTAAACGGCAGTTGCCGCGCCCCAGGGCAAGTCAACAACTTCGGCGGCATCATCCAATCCGGCAAAAAGCACGATATGATCGAAATCATATTTTCCCATGGAGTAAATACCCGAAACGGTGAACTCAGTGGGCAGATAGGCAGAACCTTTTTTGCTGATGGCAACTCCGCCTTCCGGTTTGAATTCAACCAGATCTGTCAGTTTCTGAGCAGAGTGAAACAAGATTTTATCTCCGACATTAACGCCCCAGCGGGACGCCATATCACTGCTTATAATCACATGACGGCTGTCAAGGTAAACTTTTCCCTGCAAGAGTTTGTTTTTCAAATCAAGGTGCTCAATCAAATCACTTGCATTGGCTCCGAACATGGCAACACGGGTATCCAAGCGGTTTTTTCCGTACTGAACAAGTATGGACGACTGGATGACCGGTGCCGCCTTTCCGCCCGCGGCTTTCACAACATCAAGAAGTCTCTGCGGATCATTGATGGCGTAACGGCGGTGGCGGATCTGATAGTGCGCCTGGGTCTCAACCAGTTTGGTTTTCATAAGATCAGTGAAGCCCGTCATAACAGCAAGAACCACCATCAGAACCGTAACGCCCAATGTCACTCCGAGAATACTTGTCACTGTAATCAGTGAAACGGCACTCCGGCGCGGAATCAGGTAACGTCCGGCAAGAAACAATTCAGTCAGCATAGAAAAATTCCTTACATGAAAAAAAGTTGTATTTTGTACAATATATCCCCATTTTTCAATTTCTCAAACCTGAAACTGCATTTTTTTCTTGAACAGGAACAAAAATGGTATTACATTAAAGAGGAAATAAATTTTTTTGACAGGAGAATACAATATGTCAGACTTTTTCAGAATTGCTTCAGCCGTTCCCGCAATGCAGGTTGCCGATCCTGTTTTCAACGCTCAGGAAATGATTTCACTTTACAACACAGCGGTATCAGAAAACGCCGCCTTGGTTCTTTTTCCGGAGTTATCCGTCACCGGCAGTTCCTGCGGAGATTTGTTTGAACAGAAAATGCTGCTCAGCAGTGCAGAACAAGTTTTAAAAGAACTTGCCGGAACAACCTTGAATAAAAGCACACTCCTTGCTGTCGGACTTCCTCTGCTCTGTCAGAACCGTCTCTACAATACCGTTGCCGTGTGTGCAGAGGGCAAAGTTCAAGGATTTGCCGTCAAAAAATATCTTTCAAATCACAGAAACAATTTTGAAGGACGGTATTTTTCTTCAGCCGATACGCTGAACGACAACTTTGTCATGTTTGACGGAGAAATGATTTCTCTTGCCTCTGATATCGTTTTTGAAACACCGTCATTTTCTTTCGGCATTGATTTCGGCAGCAACTTCGGAACAATCACTTCACAAAGTGCCGTTCTTACCGCCGCAGGAGCGCAAATCATCCTCGTTCCCGCTGCATTGCCGGAAACTGCAAATGCCGCAATTGAGCGCAGAAACATGATAAAATGTGAGAGTTCCAGAACGATTTCTGCCTGCGTTTTCAGCGGGGCGGGAGTTCACGAATCCTCCGGAGAACAACTCTGTGCCGGACACGCTCTGATTGCCTGCAACGGCAAAATCATCGCCGAAAACAAACGTTTTGACCGCAGTGGAAATATTGTTTTTGCGGACATAAATCCCGAATGGCTCAACCTCACCCGCCGTTCATGGAGCAATTTCAATGCGGTCCCCTCCCCCGGCGCAGTTTATGTTTCAATTGACACCAAAGCTGTACCCGCCGACTTGACTTACGCCGAACTTGAAAAGAATCCCTTTGTTCCTGAAAATCCGCAGGAGGCGGCTGCAACCTGCGGAGAAATCTTTTCAATTCAAGCCCATGCCCTTGCCAAAAGGTTTACAAGCTGCGGTGCAAAACGCATGGTTCTGGGACTTTCAGGCGGATTGGACTCAACCCTTGCACTGCTTGTTTCCGCAAAATGCTGCGATATTCTCAACCTGCCGCGCAACACGATCTGCGCCGTTACCATGCCCGGTTTCGGAACATCAAGCCGTACCAGAGGAAACGCTGAAATCATCGCCGAAAAAACCGGCGCCGAATTGCGGACAATTCCCATCAATGACGCCGTGGAACAGCACTTCAAAGATATCGGACATGATCCTGAAAACCGCAACGTCGTCTACGAAAACAGTCAGGCGCGTGAACGCACTCAGATTTTAATGGATATTGCCAACTCAATCAACGGTATCGTTATCGGAACCGGAGATCTCTCCGAAATCGCCCTCGGATGGAGTACCTTCAACGGAGACCATATGTCCATGTACTGCGTGAACTGCGATGTTCCCAAAACGCTCATGCGCAGCATGGTGGAGTTCGCAGCTTCAGAGTCTGATTCAGAACTTGCCGCTTCTTTGCGCGATATCTGCAACACGCCTGTATCTCCGGAACTTCTCCCCGGAGCTCAACACACAGAAAACATTATCGGAAGTTACGATTTGCACGATTTCTTTCTCTATTACTTCATCCGTTACGGAGAAACACCTGAAATGCTTGCAATTCTCGCTAAAAAAGTCTTTGCTGAAATCTTTGCTGATGAAGAAATTGACCGCACTTGCGGCATATTCATCCGCCGCTTTGTAACTCAGCAGTTCAAACGCAATGCTTCTCCGGAGGGTCCTCGCACCAATACTGTCAGCCTCGGCGCAAAAAGCGACTGGCGCATGCCTTCTGACTCAAGTTTGAAATTGTGGCAGTAAAGCAGTTTTGCCTGCAGACGGCGGCATGCTGTCTGCGGGGGAATAACGTAGGGGATACAAAAATAAAACGAACAAAATCTCTGTTATGCGAGATTTTTGAGCATAAAAACCTATTTATTTCCCGGAGAGAGACAATTGCACAGTGAACTATTGTGCGTAAAATGGATGGCATTCTACAGGAGGGTGCAAAAAAACTTTTACCCTCAAAATGAGGTGCTCAACGGCACTTTTTTAATATAGTACCGCAAGCGAGAAAAAACAAATGTCGCTTGCAGATGTCTTACAAATACTAAAAAAGTCCGAAAACGGCGTTTTGTGCCAAGTTTTGCCAGAATCGGCACAGGCGTTGACCTGCGGCAGATCTTCGCCACCTGTTGCGTTGTAAAGGAGAGTGTGTGAAAATTACGCTGCTTGCTTTACCCGGCGGTAGCCGTGAAACAGACCACCGAGGAAGGAAATCTCTTGAATTTCGCCGTCAGGATAAGAACTCAATAATCTACTGCGGGAAGAAAACCTGGCTTGAAGGTCCTGCTGTTGAACAATTCAAGCGTGTTATGGAGTTCCCCGGAATCATTCAGGGGGCGGACAATATTGAGCGCGGACATACATTAGGCGTGCGTTTTGAAAATCCAACTCACGTTCTCCGCCCCAATATTCACAGGTGACGCAAATGGATTGTTTCCATTGCCACTCCGGTATAGGCATTTTTTGTATCATCGTTTATAAATGTTTTGCTGATTAAGAATTTTTTATGAATTTGATCATCTCTTCCGGCAAGTCTTTTTCTGCCAGTATTTTCTTTACTGATATATTGGCGTCATCTTCTGTTTTTTTATTATCAGAAGAGTCATGACGCACAAGATACCATTCATCTTTTCCGCATCCCCAGATATTTTTGCTGTGCTCTTTAAGCTGAACACGATCATATTCGAAAAATTTTTGCATGAATTCTTCAATTTTACTCAAAGTCCAAAAGGTCCCATTGCAGGAATACTGAAAATCAACAGGTATATTAAACGATTCTATGCCACAGCTTACCGGTGATATGAAAGCAAAATCAATTTCATGTCTTGCTGGAATAAAATCGAAATCTTGCTGCCACTGTGTCCAAAAATTTCCGTCAAACTGACGCGCTTCTCTACCTTCCCGTTTTATGCAGCAAATCTGATCCCCTCTGGACAGATATATCCATACTTGATCGTCAATGATCTTGAACAGGAATTTATATATTTTCTTTTTTGTCATAAAAACTCCAATAACACCCCGTCATACAGGATAAGCGTATGACGGGGTGTTCAAATCAATCTTTTTCAGACTTTTTTTCCGCTAATTCAAATCCCTTTTCAAAGGCATTGAATTTCGCATCAGCACGCGCCCTTTTTTCCTTGAAATCCGGAGAAAGCAGAGACGAAGTTTGGGGAAGATCTGGAAGCTTTCCCACCTTAATTTTCTTCAGTTTCTCCTTTTCAGTGCTGCTAAAAGAGGAGAGGAGGATTTCAGAGAAACTTCCCATATCATCCCTCTACAGCTTCTGATTTTTCCAATGTCTTGAAATCGATATCATGCTGGATTGCATCTACACTCTTGCCGCCTTTGCTTTCATAATTTGCAAGAGCTGGTTTTATTGCCTCCTCTGCTTCAGAGGAAAGTTCACCATTAGTATAGCGTGTAAAAATTCCGGCATCGGTGATGTTATTTTGTTTCATTGATGTAAGCAGACCAATGGTGTCAGCCGCATTCATTTTGCCTTTCGCTGCAGTCACAAAGAAATCCAGAGGAATTCCGATTGCCATTTCTTCCGCGATCGCCTGAATTTCCAAACCGGTTCCGCCTGCGGTACAGGCTAATTTGTTGGCTTCAGACTTCATGTCTTCCTTGAATTTCTCTTCATCAAACTCAGCATTTTTAAGTGCTTCAATATACTCTTTTTTAGAATTGAAATCTTCTGGTTTGATATCCTTGTTCTGCATCGCTCTGGCTCCGAGTTCTTCAGGCTCCATATTCTGGTCGACAATTCCAAGTGATTTTGAAACTTCACTGACCAGAGTAACGACCGCCTGAACCACAACTTTTACTGCAATTTTTGCAAGTTCAAGTACAGGTTTTGCAAGCGGTAAAATCGCAGGTGCAACCTTGCTGATAACTGTTGAGGCGACACTGACACAGGCTGCAATTGCTCCGCCGATTGCTGAAAAAATTCCCATGATAATTTCTCCTTATGTTTAATAATTGGGTTCTGCTAATGTTTTGATATATTTCAGATCTTTAGGATCTTTATTTTCAAGTTTTGCTTCAATAAATTGTTTTACAGCTTCTCTCCTTTCTTCTTCCAGTCCCGGACGCAAATACAATGCGGTAAAAGCAGTTGCTATCAAATCCAGTCCTTTTTCAGTAGATTTGAACGTTTCTTTCAGCTCTTTAAGTTTTTTCTGATACTCGCTGCTGAGATGTTCAGTACGCTTGCCGTCCCGGAAAATTTCAGAAAAATCCGCATTTTGGATTTTAGAAATATACGACTCCAATATTGTTACATCAGGTTTACTTAACACCTCCAGTCCGGGAAATATTCCCCTTGAATGTTGTTCTATATAATATTTAAGAATGATTTCACGCAAATCCTCATCCGGTATATTTTCTTCGGATGAGGTGTCTGATAATTTTTCTACCTGCGTATGAATTGCTTTCGGCCAGCTGCCGGAAAAAATAACAGCATGACCGATTTCCAGATTTGAAAGAAAGTTGCGCTGCTCTTCTGTCAATGACATAGTTGAGCCGATAACATCTTTATCATCTTGAGCAAAAAGCCGGTGTACGATTTTTATATTTGTGTTTTTAAGAACTTCGGG
>JAZQYS010000674.1:0-4296 GCA_045633645.1 Victivallaceae bacterium
TTTGCCTGATCACAAGATAAATCACGGTTGAAAGCACCGATTTTGCGCACAACTTCAGCAAGATCGGAATCCGCTGATTTTTTGCGGAGAAGTCCTTTGCCGGTGAAATATTGACGGAAATCCTCCTGATCGAGCATCACATCAACGGCAAGCTTTTCTTTTTTGGCGGCTTTCAGAAATGCGGAAAAACTTTCAGAGAGTTCAGAAACTGAACTCAACTGCAGCGAAATCCGGTTAAATTCGGCATCTGTGACAAAACGGCAGATTTCTTCCGGGGTGAATCCGGCGGAAAAAGCTCTGTGCGAAAATCCGGCTTCTCTGACAGCAAGCGGCGCAAGGAGTGCCTTCAAAGCGGCACATCTTTTCTGGATTTCTCCGGCGGAAGCTTTACGCATCGGCACAACTGCCGGAGAAACAACCTTTGCCGGAGCAGGTGCAGTACTGCATCCGGCAAGCAGGCAGACAACCAGTGTCAGAGATAAACGGAAGATCTGCATTACATTCTCTCCACAGCAGCGGCGGCAAATTTTGAGCAGCTGACTTCGTTGGCACCTTCGGTCAGACGGGCAAGGTCATAAGTCATCACCTTGTCGGCAATGGCAGCAGAGATACCCTTGATGACCAGATCAGCGGCCTCGGTCCAGCCGATGTGACGCAGCAGCATGTCTCCGGAAAGAATCAGAGAACAGGGATTGACTTTATCCATACCTGCATACTTGGGAGCCGTTCCGTGGGTCGCCTCAAAGATGGCGTGTCCGGTCAGGTAGTTGATGTTGGCACCGGGAGCGATACCGATTCCGCCGACGCAGGCGGCAAGAGCATCGGAAACATAATCGCCGTTGAGGTTCAGCGTGGCAATCACATCGTATTCCGCAGGACGGGTCAGAATCTGCTGCAGGAACGCATCACAGATACAGTCTTTGACCAGAATCTTTCCTTCGGGAACAACACCGTCGCAATCAGCGGCGCAGACGGCAACATCGGCATATTCGCGCTTCACCAGTTCATAGCCCCAGTTCTTGAAGCCGCCTTCGGTGAACTTCATGATATTGCCCTTGTGGACGAGGGTGACACTCTTTCTCTTGTTGGCGATAGCGTATTCCATGGCGGCGCGGATCAGTCTTTCGCTACCCTCGATGGAAACGGGTTTCACACCGATACTGCTGGTTTCGGGGAAGCGGATTTTGGTAACGTTCATCTCTTTCTGCAGAAATTCAATGACTTTTTTCGCTTCGCAAGTTCCCTGCATCCACTCAATTCCGGCATAGATATCTTCGGTGTTTTCACGGAAAACAACCATATCGGTCAACTCCGGCTGTTTAACGGGAGAGGGAACGCCTTCAAAATAGCGCACAGGACGCACACAGGCGTAAAGGTCAAGCTGTTGACGCAGAGCAACGTTGAGAGAACGGATACCGCCGCCGATGGGGGTGGTCAGAGGTCCCTTGATGGCGATAAGGCACTTTGAAATGGCATCAAGAGTTTCCTGCGGAAGCCAGATCTGTTCGTTGTAAACGGCATTGGCTTTTTCTCCGGCAAAAAGTTCCATCCAGGAAATTTTGCGTTTGCCGTTGTATGCCTTTTCAACAGCGGCATTCCAGACGGTCATGGCGGCAGAAGTGATATCCGGTCCGATACCGTCACCTTCGATAAAACCGATGATCGGGTTATCTGAAACATTGAGTTTGCCGTTGCTGTCAACAGTGATCCAGTCTCCGGCGGGAACAGTGATTTTTTTGAAGTCCATTATATATTCTCCTGAAATAAAAATTTATACGATAACGGTTGTATTATTAATATAATACACAGGTGTTTTTTTTTCCATGTATTTTCCGGCAAAAATAAACGCTTTTTCACCAGCCGGTGCTGCGATTGAAGCTTTTGAGGTGCGCAGCATCGTTCCAGCTGACCAGCTGCCAGACGTTCCCCTCTTTTGCCGCATAACGGCAGATTGCCGTATTTTCACAGGCGGGAAGACTGCGGAATGTCCGGATCCCGAGGACAACTTTAAGGGTCTGTTTGATGAATCCGCCGTGCGAAACACAGAGAATTCTTTTGCCGGAATATTCTCGCAGCAGCATTTCCATAAACTTTTCTGCGCGTTCAAGAAAACGCCCGGCACTTTCGCCCTCCGGCGGCTCAAAGTCAAGGGAACCGCTTTTAAACAAGCTGAACTCCCCGGGATAATCGCGCAGGATTTCCTGCAGGAGCATTCCCTGCCATCTGCCGAAGTTCCATTCACGCAGCTCCACTACCGGAATCACCGGTCTGCCGGAAGCGATTTTTTCAGCGGTAACAAGTGCACGCGACAAATCGCTTGAAAATATGACGTCAAACGGTTCATCTTTCAAGCGTGCGGCAACAAGTTCCGCTTGTGCCACCCCCTGCGCGTTCAAAGGTGTATCCGATTGTCCCTGAAGACGATCCGTGACATTGGCATCGGTTTCTCCGTGACGGACAAAACAAACAGTTGTCGGCATTATTTTTTGAATCCTCTCTGACGGACTGCTTCATAAAGCAGCAAAGTTGTCGCCGTCGCAACGTTGAGGGAGTCAATTTTACCCAGCATGGGAATCACTACTTTCAGATCAGCTCCGTCCATCCAGAAATCGGTCAATCCGGTCTGTTCCGCACCGACGACCATGGCAACGCCGCAGGTCAAATCCACATCGGTATACTTGTAATCGGTGTGCGGCGTGGCGGCAAGGGTTTTAATGTTGTGTTTTTTGAGCCAGGCCATAGCGGAAGCGTTGTCCGTCTCAGCCAGAGGAACAGAAAACAATGCTCCTGTGCTGGCACGGATAACGTTGGGGTTGTAAATATCTGTTCCCTTTTCACAGATGATGACGCCGGTCGCATTGACCGCATCGGCACTGCGGAGCATGGAGCCGAGATTGCCGGGTTTTTCCACAGTTTCGGCAACCAGATAAAGTCCGTTGGGATCAACGGGCATATCATCCAGTGTGTGCCGTTTCATTTTTGCAACGGCAAGCAGTCCCTCGGGTCTGTCGCGGTAGGTGACCTTTTCAAGCAGATGCGGAGCAACTTCACGCACCCGGACGCCCTTTTGAGCGAGGCGTTCCAGCAGCGGATATTCATTGCTGCCCAGAAAGTGACGGGGAGAAAAGAAACACTCAACCATTTCCATTCCGTATTCCTCCGCGCGGGTAAGTTCACGGTATCCCTCCAGTATGGTCAGTTGCTCCTTTTCACGGTGGCGGCGGTCGCGCAGTTTGACCAGATGTTTGACTGCGTCATTCTGTGCGCTGGTTATAAGTTCAAATTTCATTTTACTGTGTCTTTTTGTTCTTTGGTTGTGTCATTTTGTCACACTTGTAAAGTATACACGTCCCTCAGGTATTTGTCAAGAGAGTATTGGCACGTTTTTTGCTGTTTTAAAAGTGAATACAAAAAACTCAATCAGGGAGGTATGCCATGAATCTTGAAAAAATGACCAATAAAACCCGTGAAGCTCTCAACGGTGCCAGACAGTGCGCCATTGAACACGCCAATTCAGAATTGAAAAATATCCACGTTCTTTACGCACTTATTCAGGACGACAACGGACTTGCCAACTCCATATTGACCCGTCTGGGAATCAACAGAAAACTCTTTTCAGGAAAAGTGGAAGAGGCTCTTATGCGTCTGCCGAAACTTCAGAACGGCGGAGATATTTACAACTCGGGAGAAGTCCTCGCCCTGCTGAACGATGCCGGAAAAGAAGCCGACAATATGCAGGATGAATACATCAGTGTTGAACATCTGCTGCTTGCCATGCTCAAATCCCGCAGCGAAGCGGTAAAAATTTTTGAAGAGTGCGGCATTGATAACAATAAAATGCTCAACGCCTTGCAATCCATCCGCGGCAATCAGCGTGTGACTTCAGAGGACCCCGAAGCAACTTTTGAGGCACTTAAAAAGTACTCCCGTGACCTGACCCTTCTTGCCATGCAGGATAAACTTGATCCTGTAATCGGCAGAGATGAAGAGATCCGCCGTGTGATGCAGATTCTTTCACGCAGAACGAAAAACAACCCCGTTCTGATCGGTGAACCCGGTGTGGGAAAAACCGCTATCGTTGAAGGACTTGCCCGCCGTATCGTGCGCGGAGATGTTCCCGAAAACCTCAAAGGACGTCAGGTCGTCGCCCTGGATATGGGACTTCTGATTGCCGGAGCCAAATACCGCGGCGAATTTGAAGAACGTCTCAAAGCTGTTCTCAATGAAGTTATTGCTGCCGAAGGAAAAGTCGTTCTCTTCATTGACGAACTTCATACCGTCGTCGGTGCCGGCGCC
>JAZQYS010000675.1:0-2806 GCA_045633645.1 Victivallaceae bacterium
AGCGGACACCAGACGATGATCGACGGGTGATTGATGTCACGCTGAATAATTTCACGCCACTCGGCGAGGAAATTTTCCCGGGCTTGAGCATTGCTGAAATTCAACCCCCAACTGCCGTATTCCCCCCAGGTGAGATAGCCCAGACGGTCAGCGTGATAATGGAAACGCTCATCAAAAACTTTCTGATGCAACCGGGCACCGTTGAATCCGGCGGCCTTGCTCAAAAGGATATCATTCTGCAAAGCCTCATCATCCGGAGCAGTCCAGATGCCGTCGGGGTAGTATCCCTGATCCAGCACAAAACGTGGGAAGAATGGTTGATTATTCAGATAAATACGGTCTTTGATGATCGAAATTTTACGCAAACCGCTGTAAGAATCAACCTCATCGATAACTTCTCCGTTACGGTCAAACACTCGTAATTTTATGTCGTAAAGAAACGGATCATCCGGAGTCCAAGCCCGGAAAATTTCCGGTTTCAGGGCAAATGGCACGCCATTGGCACAAACACCCCGATATTTGGCAACAGATCGACCGTCAGCAAAAATTTCCGCTTCAAGTTGATTTCCGGCCTCACAAGTGTAATACTCCGGGGTGAAAACAAAGGAACCGTTATCAAAATCCGGAGTGATGCGACAGCGTTTCAAACCGTCGTAAGCGACCGCTTCCAGCCAGACGGTTGACCAGATGCCGGTGACTCTGGTGTAAAGACAGCCGTAGGATTTATACAGATCCGACTGTTTGCCCCGGCCGGAAAGTCCGGAACGCAAGTGATCGGTAACGTGAAGAACGAGCAAATGCTCTTTACCGGGCGTAACCAAAGCGGTGATATCAAACTCAAATGATCCCTGCCCGCCTTTGTGCCGACCGGCGAATTTGCCGTCGATAAAAAGTCCGGCAACGTTATCCACGCCGCCGAAGTGGATGATGATGCGTTGGTTCTGCCATTTACCGGGGATAGTCACCTTACGGGCGTAAAACATGGCCGGGATGAAGTCTTTATACTCCACGCCGGATAAGCGGCTTTCCGGGCAGAATGGCACATTGATCGTTTTACGGTACGGAGCCTGATCGAGCAAACCGTTACTGCCGCCATTCCAACCGGAATTCAACGCACTTAAAGGAGCGACCGCAGGATCATCGATGCCGCTTTCGCTGAAATCAAATTCATAACTCCATTGGCCATTGAGATTGAGCCACTCTTTCCGGGAGAATTGCATCCGGGGATATTCCGGGCGTGGGATATCAGACATATTTTTTTTCCTGTGCTGTATTTTAAGTTATCCATCAGATAAAACTTACAGCCGGAATCCCCTTTTGTCAAGTATAAAATCATATTTTATGTATGAAATCCTGCCCGGTCATTCACCGCGGTCAATCGTCAACATCGCCCCATCCGGAAAATGCTCCGGTGGAAGTCGTGGAAAGTTTCAGATAATAAGTGCCGTTTTTCCACTCACTTATATCCAATTGCGGCGGCGGATTCTCCGATATTTTTGACATAAAAATTAAAATATGAGTACAGTTCCTCGGCCCTGGAAACCGGAGCATCTTTTTTCACAGATCCACCAACAGAAACATAAAACGGCTTCGTATATCCGGTCGGAGTATAGAAAGTCAAATCAGGTAAGCTCATTTTTCCCTCCTTTTATCTAATATCACAAAGTTCAAATCTATATTTCTGCTTCACGTCAGGGTATTTTTTATGATCAACTTCCTCTAAAAACATCTCATAAGGCCTACACCAAAGTTTATTATCTCCATACAGCGCCCGATACACCACCATCTTCTCCTCGGTTTCAGAATGGTAAGCGATACCCTCCACTAAGTAATAATTACCCTTAAAATGTTTATAAGTCCTATGAATTAAAACCTCTCGTTTTGACATATTTTGATTATAACATGCTAAAATATTAAAAAAGGAGTGTTTATGCTAGCGAATAACAAGCTTTTAATTGGCAAAACAGAGGATAAAAAAGAGCTCTCAATCCTGCCACAAATGGCAAACCGCCACGGATTAATCACCGGAGCATCCGGCTCTGGTAAAACCATCACTCTCAAAGTGATGGCCGAAAGCTTCTCTGACGCCGGAGTACCAGTCTTTCTCGCCGATGTCAAAGGCGACCTCGCCGGCACAGCGTGCGATGGCGAAATCACAGAGGCCATCCAAAAACGCTTAAACAAGCAAGCAATTAAAGATTACGAGGCCAAATCCTTCCCTGTTAGATTCTGGGATTTATTCGGCACCGAAGGCCACCCCGTACGTGCCACTGTAGATTCCGTTGGCCCAGAGGTGCTTTCCATCATGCTTGGCCTTTCCGAAGCCCAAGAAGGTAACCTTGCTATTGCTTTTGCTATTGCTAAAGACGAAAATCTCTCCCTAATTGACCTCAAAGATCTCCGTGCAGTCCTCCAATATGTCGCCGAAAACAAGGATAAATACTCCACTAAATACGGCAACATTACTACCCAAAGTATTGGGGTTATCCAGCGTTCACTCCTCACTCTAGAAAACCAAGGTGCAGACCACTTCTTTGGCCAACCGGCCCTAGATGTAAATGACTTCTTTGCCACCGAAGATGGCAGAGGTGTAATCAACATTCTCCATGCCGTTACTCTCTTTGAAAGCCCAGATATGTATGCCGCCTTCCTACTCTGGCTCCTCACCACTCTCTTCTCTACCTCCCCAGAGGTAGGCGATCTAGACAAACCTAAACTCGTCTTCTTCTTTGACGAAGCCCACCTTCTCTTTAACGGCATGCCTACTTACCGACTCAAAAGAATCGTTCAGATAGTCAAACTCATC
>JAZQYS010000676.1:0-3836 GCA_045633645.1 Victivallaceae bacterium
CGGGCGTTTTTTCTGAGACGAAATTGGTCGTCAGAACGCCGGTGTCCAGGGTGGAACCGACGATCTGCTTGACCTTGCCGTCGTGGAGATCGATACAGGGACGGAAACTCATTGGGGGACCTGCTCCGGAAAATTATTTGAGACCGAGGACATCCTGCATGTCATACAGTCCGGCTTCTGCGGAAACGAGAAACTCCGCAGCTCTGAGCGCACCGCGGGCAAAGGTGTTGCGGCTTGAGGCCTTGTGGGTCAATTCCACTCTTTCGCCTTCGAGTGCGAACATGACGGTATGATCTCCGACGACATCTCCGCCGCGCAGGGAGTGCATGCCGATTTCGTGTTTTGTGCGTTCTCCGACGACACCGACTCTGCCGTGACGCAAATCTTCTTCATAGCTCCAGTCGCGGGCTTCGCAGACGACTTCAGCCAATCTTGCGGCGGTTCCGGAGGGGGCATCTTTTTTGAGATTGTGGTGCATTTCAACGATTTCCACATCGGCATCAAGTCCCAGAACTTCAGTTGCTTCACGGACAAGTTTGAAAAGCAGATTGACGCCGATGCTGTAATTTCCGGCGACGACAAGTTTGGCACCGGCATCAGCCATGCGCTTGAATTCGGCTTTATCTTCAGCCGTAATGAGGGTTGAACCGATGACAACGGCTGCTCCGGCGGCAACAGAAGCTTTTGTTGCATCCATGACACCTGCGGTGGCAAAGTTGATAACGGCATCCGGACGGGTTTCGAGAATCGCGTTCAAATCGGAGGTGATTTTAACTCCCAGTTCGCCGACACCGGCAAGGACTCCTGCGTCTTTTCCGATATCGGGAGAGCCGGCGTATTCCGTGGCTCCGGCAAGTTCAAAGTTTGCATTTTTTGCGACATTGGCAACGAGCATCCGACCCATGCGTCCGGCGGCTCCGATGATAACTGTTCTGATCATTTTTTTCCTCTGAATAAAAATTTTATGCGAAATATTCCAGCAGGGCATCACAGCAAAGGACTTTTTCCAACAGTTCGTTGCAGTAATAGAAGTAATGGTTGCTGGATTCAAAACCGATACGGTCATCTTTTTTCTGAATTTCCAGGAGTTTCAGAGTCTGTTCCCGTTCATTGCGGATGACGGCAGCAAGTTTATCTTTTTCGCCCCTGTCGCGGAAATAGACGAACTCCAGATGGTTCAGTGTACTCTTGAAGTGGCAGTAACAGGCTTCTGAGACAGTGACCAAATCAAGGAAATCAGCATTGCCGTCTTTGATTTGGGCAAGAACTTGCAGTCCCTGTTCCCATTTTTCCGTCAGGATGCGGAACTGATGGATCAGGATTTCGGGCGTGAAGTGACCGTTTCCGGACCAGGAGTCCATATCGTCGTAGGGATAGCCGACCATGGTCGCCTTGTAATTGGTCTTTTCAGGATAAAACAGTGCTGACGGACCGAAATTCTGCGGAGCAGTGTAGAGAAAGTCCGTTGAATGGAAAGGAAATTCTCTGAATCCCTCTGCGAAGAGTTCTTGTGCTTTGAGCGCAGTTGCGGCATCTTTTCCGAAACGTTTTTCAGCCAGTTCCTCTTTTGAAGAATCCACCAGCGGGAGATTTCCGCCGGGGAAACCGCCCAGAGTCCATGCTGCCATCAGGTGATCGACCTTTTCTTCGCGCAATCCGTTCAAGTGCTGATCAACCAGACTGCAGACGGGGATGTAAGGCGTGAAAGAGCCTTCCCAGGTGCAGTTGAGCTGCGTTTTTGCCATGGTTTTGAGTCCGCTTTCACGGGCGATACGCCAGGTTTTCTTTGCAATTTCTCCGGGACCGACTTTGGAAATGGAGTAGTCCCGCACTTCACCCTTGACACCGCAGGCCTCTGTCGGAACTCTGGATTCACTGACACTCATGACAATCACGGATTTGGGGAGATGTCTCATTGCATCTTCAAGCCATTCCGGATCCCATGCCCAGGTCCAGGCGATGATATCCGCTTCGGGTTTTACCCGGTGAACACCTTTTTCAATCGCAGCAAGCACATCGACCGGGAATTTCCAGACCGGTTTGTCTTTGCAGCGGGGACAATCGCAGGCACCGGGCTTGCGGCTGTGACAGTGAGTGAGGTTTTCTGACATGGTGATGGTCAGCACGCCGCCTAGAAGCGGCACTTTGCGGAAGAGATCGCTCAAACCGTCACTGAGGGCATCCAGCACGCCGGGGGCTTCGGTGCAGAGGGCGAAGTTTTCTCCGGATTCATCGGGTTCGCCTTTCCACTCCGGATGCTTTTCAAAAAAGCGGCCGGGCATATTGCGGGGTTCGTTCATATAAAGGAACAGACGGATACCGTATTTTGCCGCTTTTTCAGTCAGTTTCCGCAGGGATTCACACCGCTTGTCTGCGCCGTCGGAATATTCATCCGTGCCGAGCCAGGGGACGAGGGTGTAAAGTGTTCCCTGCATCCAGATAGCGTTGATGCCCGCCGCCTGATAATCAGCGAGCATTGTTTCGGGATAGGGATCCAGTTCCGGATCAAGCAGAGCATCTCCGAACAGAGCTGAATAGGAGTGAACCAGACGGATTCCGAAAGAGTCTTCTTTTTTGGGGAACATCTGCTGAAGTTTGCCCTGTTTTTCAAGAAAACGCCACGGTTCGGGGGCGGCTTCAGGAGCGCATTTTTTGATGATGTTCCGCAGCTTTTCCGTTTTCTCCTGTTCCTCTGGAGTCAACGGGTGATATTGCACCTTTTCGCAATCGGGTTTGAGCAAACCGAGTTTGTAGTAGAGAAAATCTTCTTCTCTGAGGGAAAATTCAAGTTTGTCAGCAGTCCAATCCAGCAGTGTCAGCAGTTGATCATAAGGCAGCAGCATCCAGTTGCGGCGGATTGTGGTGAGAAAACCGCGCTGATCCCACTTTTTTGTGAAGCGGTCATCAGGGGTGAGTCCCATGGCAATACCTGCAGCAATAACCTCATCTTTTGTGCAGTTAATCGTTTTTGCAATGCGTTCAAAGGGAACAGTGTTCCAGTTGCGGAAGATGACCGCCTGGAAACGGGTCGGAAAATGGATGAAATCCAAAGCCTTCGGGAAACTTCCCACCGGCAGATCTTTAACTGTAAGCATTTCTTGAAATCCTCTTTTTTTTAGTCGAAGAGGCAATTTTTAAACGCCCCAAAAATCTTAAAGCGCATCTGCTTTGATTTTCTTGAAAGACTTTTGCAATTACCTCATAAAAAATGCGGTTTTGTATAAAATACAAGACCGCAAAGTTTTTTTCAAGTTATTTTGCCGTTTTTATGGCGTAACTTCAGAATTTATAGACGGGAGCAGGCTGTCCGGTGCGGACAGAGGTTTCCGCCGCAGAGAGCATTGCCATGATTTCAACGGAGTCAGAGAGCGCAACGGGCTGTTCACCTTTGAAGAATTTGACGATTTCCAGAAGCAGCATCTTGTAGAAGGGGACTCTTCCGGTAACTTTGAAGGTTTCGGTTGCCCCCTGGGCATCGCGGCAGCTTGCACCGTAACTCCAGCAGTTGCGTGAGAGTTCAACAATACCTCTGCGTCCGTCAGCGTAGACGACGTGGAAAACATATCCGTGCATATCTTCGCTGCCGTGGACAGTGATTGCGCCTGCTCCCATGACCATATTGAGCATTTCAAAGGCATGGACACCGTACCAGATGATGGAGGAACCGGCGGGCGCACGTCCGACGGGACCCCAGACGGTGGCGGAAACGGGCTGTTCAACTTTGGCTCTGCCTTCGGTAAGATCAATATCAAATCTCAGGCTGGAAGCAGTGAAGTAGCGCACATTGTTTTCTTTGGCGATATCCATGATTTTTTTAGTGTTTTCAAGGGTATCGG
>JAZQYS010000677.1:0-8945 GCA_045633645.1 Victivallaceae bacterium
ATCGGATCGGGTTTTGGTAAAGGTGGGGGGGAATGGGGGGAGAGGAAAAACTTTTTTTCACGAGAAAAAGATTTTTCCTTCTCCCCCGAACCCCCTCTCCTTTTCAAAAAAAGCGGGGTATTTGTCGGAGGGCATTTTCAGGTGCTTCAATGGACCTGATGGACAAAATGGACAACAGACAGCTGAAGTCACAGTCCATTTGGTCCCCCTTGCCGTTTTTTTGAAAAGGTACTTGACAAAAAAATTTTGCAGTGCTATTTTAAATAAAATTTTTGTTGCATCTGTGCAAAAATAAGACAATTGTTTCTGAGTGAAAGGTAAAAAAAAGTCTGATTTCATAAACATAACAATCATATAATTTCGCAGTCTTTCAAGACGGTTACTTCGGAAAACGCCAAAATAACGAGTAAAACCAATTGCTTGAAGGGTATGTCTGCATTGTGCAGGCGTACTCTGTTTTTGCATGGGTTTTACAGGTATTGGCGTACCTCCGAAGTCATAAAAAACGGAGTACGTCTTTTTTTGTACCCCCAAAACTGCAAAAAGGAGGTAAATATAAGTTTTAATCAAAACGCAAGCAGTCCGGACAAATCAATAATATACAACAGGAGAAAAAATGATCAATCCCTCAACAGAAATGCTGAAAAAAATTTCAATGGCTCTTCTTCCTTTCATTGAAAAATTTGCGACTCTTCTTTACAATCGAACAATTCCCGTATTAACGTACCGGAAATTACTGGATGACATTGTAACTTTCAAACCTGAAGATGCAGATGTCAAAGCTTGTGCGGTCGTTAAAGAATTAAAATCAACAGGAGAAGTAAAAATCAATGTCGTCTATCTGGATAAGGATAATAATCCGATTTGGCAGGACGGCAAAAAGCAGGAATGCAGTTTTGCTCTTGTTGCAAAAAAAATGGATCCGGAGCTGACGGATGCTTTCGGAGATAAAAATATAATTATTTTTAATTAACACAGGAATCGTAAAAAATGCTTACAACATTAATTCTTGCAGGAATTGCAACCTTTGTCATCAGTGAAGTCATCCGTTTTGTCATTCTGCACTGGCGCGAAATCGTCGGCTGGTTCCAGAAATGGCTGAACCGGCATGAAAATGTAGATAAAGATGCCATCGGCTTTACCATCAGAGAAGCTATGGCAGATGGCAATTACAGAACAGTTCAAGGCATATTCAACAAATCCACAAACGAAGTTGAAGATGCCCGCAGAATCAAAGCAGAACAGGTTGATGCAGAAACCGGAGAACAATGTTTCAGGGAAAAAGTTACTCTTTTCACCTGATTTCCAGTATTCCAGCAAAAACATCTTGTCTTTCGGCAAGGTGTTTTTATATTAAATTTTTGGAGGAAATATGGAAGATAACTCAAAAAAACACGGACTGTTCCGTTTTATTTATAAGTTAAAAAGGTTTTTTGGCAAAGCCGCTTCAAATACCGCTGTCTCACTTCAGGACTGCATAGCAAAGGTGTTGAAAGAACGAGTGCCGGCAAGTATTGTCATAAACATTCTGCATTGGCGTGATATTATTGAGTGGTTCCAACAATGCCTCAATAAACAAGAAAATGTAGATAAAGATACCATCGGTTTTACAATCATGGAATCCGCCGAATCAGGCAATTATACAATTGTCCAGGGGATTTTCAACAAAGAATCCAGCAGCGTGGAAGATGCCAGACGCATTACTGCCGAAAAAGTGGATGAAGAAGTAAAACACAACTGTTTCAAAGAAAAAGTAACTTTGTTTACATAATTAAGGGGGGAATATGCTTGGCTTACTCTTAGCCGGATTGGCAATCGCTTTTATTTCAGTAGCACTTCTCACATACGCTGCATTAAAAAAATGGTTCAGAGAAAATACAACCGTTGATAAAGATAACGTAAGAGCAATTATCCAGGAAGCAATGGATAACGGCGAATACCGGGTTGTACAGTGCGGCTTTAACAGAAAACGGAAAGAAATCACAGCTGTTAAAGGCTATCATACTAAAAGGAGGGATGAAGAACTTATTAAAAAAGGTCCGGAAGCAATTATCAGGGAGGCATGCTGATCATGTCTTTTTCAGTTTCAAATATGCCGGCAGATTTAAGTAATACCGAAGCGGCTGTTTTCCGCAGCAGAATTTCTGTTGCGTTAGAAGATTTGAAAGAGCATTACAAAGGAAATGTCCCTGAACTCTTTGTTTCATTCGGCAAACCGATGGCAGAAATCCCCGGAGCCGGAGTGCAGAAAAACAGTTCAGGCAATGAAGAAGATGTTCTTCCGGCAAAAACGCTCCCCGCTGTTGAGCCGAAATACAAATTTGACCAGCTTGTTTTATCTCAACAGATTCTGGATGACATCCGGCATAAAATCAGTTTGTTCCAATTGAGAAATCTTGTATTTGAAGAGTGGGGATTGAAAACAATAGAACCTTATCCCCGTTCAGCATTGAATTTTTACGGACCTCCGGGCACTGGAAAAACAATGGCTGCTCACGCAATTGCTCAATTGCTCGGCAAAAAAATCATCCTGGCAACTTATGCGGAAATCGAGAGCAAGTATCACGGAGATGGTCCTAAAAACGTAAAAGCAGTTTTTCAAAATGCGGAAGAAGCCAATGCCGTCTTATTCATTGACGAAGCGGATTCTCTGCTTTCTCAAAGGCTGTCAAATGTAACACAAGGGTCTGAACAGGCAATCAACTCCATGCGGAGTCAATTATTGATTTGTCTTGAAAAATTCAGCGGCTTGGTTATTTTTTCTACAAACTTTGTCGAAAATTACGATAAAGCGTTTGAGACAAGGGTATCCAATATAAAATTTGAAATGCCCGATACAGACAGCCGGAGAAAAATATGGCAGCAGCATCTGCCTGAACAGTTACCGCTTCAGGACGATGTCAATCTGCAGCTTCTGGCAGAAGAAATAGATGACATTTGCGGGCGTGATATAAAAAATGCCGTAATTGATGCCGCTTTGAAAACTGCTTATGCCCAAACGCATGAGGGAAGAACAACTCCTTTGGGAATGGACGATTTGCGGGAATCTGTATTGAGAATAAAAAATGCCAGAATCCCCAAAAATAATTTTTCAAAGAACGATCAGGAAGGCGAACCCCTCTCAGAAGAAGAAAAAAACAAAATCAAAAAAAGACTTGAAATAGCTTTTGAAACAGAAGAAGAAGAAAATGAGTCAAAATAACACTGCCGGTTACATTGGATGCGGTATCATTATCCTTCTGGGATTGATTTTTTTACCGTATGTAACAATTCCCATATTGATTCTTGCGGCGATAGGTGCCTTTATCAGTAAAAAAGAGAAAAATCAGGACCAAAAGGATTTGGAGGACATCAAAGAATTATTAAAAAAAGACGGTCACCTTTAATTTCAATAGGAATGAATAAATACGGGGCAGATTTGAAACAAACGGGTATTTTATGGACCGGGTGGACAAAATGGACGATGAGTTTTTCAGTTTGAAACAGCAGTTCAGCACCAATACAGACTGAATCAGCCTCAGACAAAATACTCCGCCATGAGATGTGAAGTTGTCTCTGACATAGGCAGATGTGTTTAAGATAACGATTGTTCAAAAAAATCCGCATTCCCACGCTACGACCAACGGGAGCAGCCATACCCCGCTTTTTTTGAAAAGGAGATCCTCATTTGCGCAAGGCTTCGGAGGACAAGGGGGGCTCGGGGGAGGCAATATACCGAAGCCGACGTTTCGGCTTTTTTCACGGGGAAAAAGTTTTTCCTTTTCCTCCCGATTCCCTTACACCTTTGGCAAATAAAGGCAGAAAGTTGTGCCTTTGCCCAGTTCGGATTCCAGGTGTATCCAGCCGTGATGGTGGTTGACGGTGCCATAGACCATGGCAAGCCCCATGCCGGTACCGGAACCAACAGGTTTGGTGGTGAAGAAGGGGTCAAATACTTTTGTCTTGACTTCTTCGCTCATGCCGCAGCCGTTATCTTTGATCTGAATAAAAAGATACTGTGCGATATCTTTCTTTTCAAATTCAGCGGGAACGTTGAAAGGATATCCGGAATCGCAGGCATTGCCGACACTGATATAAATATTGCGGTCATCCTGTTCGGCCGTGGCATCAACGGCGTTGAGGCAGAGGTTTACCAGAATCTGCCGCAGCTGGACGTTGTCGCCTTTGACGAACCATTCACCCTCAGGGATATCATGGTGAAGAGAGACTTTATTGCTGATATGCGGTTCAAGCAAGGTTGCACTGTCTTCAATAAGTTTGCGGATATTCTGATTTTCAACACGGTACTGTCCTTTGCGGGCAAATCCCAGAAGCTGAGTTGTAAGATGACTTGCCTGTTCTGCGATTTTGCCGATACGTTCAAGACGCTTGCAGAACTCCGGATGCTCTGAATTCATCATAATCCCCATATCCACATGTCCGAGAATGGAGTGGATACAGTTATTGAAATCGTGGGCGACGCCACCTGCGAGGACGCCGAGGGATTCCAGACGCTGAGCATGAAAAAGCTGTTCAGTCAGAGCCTGTTTTTCTGCGGCGGACTTGAGTTCATCGGTAATATCGTGTCCGACGAGAACGAGAAAAGTTTTGCCGCTGACCCGGATCGGCGTCAGAGAGTTGTCAATCTGTCGGGGATTGTCCGAGTCCGGATCAAGAATACACTTGAAACGCACCGGCTTATCCGTCATATAAAGGCTATCCGGACTCTCATTATCTGTCATGCTGACTCTGGAAAAAAGTTCAAAGCCGATCAACTCTTTTTCGGATTTGCCAAGAGCCCGTGCCGCAGCATTGTTGAGATCGCAAATTTTGCCGTTTGTATCCAGCATGACGATAAATTCAGTGACGTTCAAGAGGATTTTCTGATAGCGGCTTTCCCAATCTTTCACGTTTTCTTCAAGAATTTTGGCGCGCTCATAGCTGCTGAAAAAGGCGAAAAACAAATCAAGCGGTGAGGTGGAGCCTGAAACTTTTTCTGTTTCCAGCTTGCTCAGATAAATCGAGATAAGAATACTCAGCCAGACGTTGATAATGGCGCGGACAATCTGGTCTCCTGAAAAAATTTCAAGAGGCATACCCGTTCCAAGACGGACCAGGAGTACCGGCATGATACAGGCC
This sequence comes from Victivallaceae bacterium, assembly GCA_045633645.1. Taxonomy (GTDB): domain Bacteria; phylum Verrucomicrobiota; class Lentisphaeria; order Victivallales; family Victivallaceae; genus UBA1784. Next base: position 5,119 of record JAZQYS010000677.1, read on the forward strand.
AACTGTGCGGCAAAGAGCGCGCCTGCGACCCGGATAAATACCGGCTGTTTCCAGTTTTGAAGTTTTGTATAAGCTGCCGGAACGATAAAAAAGTCCGCAATATGCAGCAGCGTTGCCAGATTCACATCGCGCCGGGTAGAACTTAAAAGCATATCAAGCGTCGGACCGGACAAACCGCTGGAAATGGAAAATCCCAGCCAGTTGCATTGCAAACTTGTGACTTCTCCGAGATAAATGTAAAATCCGAAAAGGACTGTTGCGCCGATAATAACATGCTGTGTTGCGCGTATACCTGAAACGATATAAAGCACAAGAAATGCGCCCAGCACCGGCAGATAACAAACGGCATTGCCAATCAGAAATGAACAGTCCTTATTCAACACGCCCCGGACTTCAGCGGCATTGAGCAAGTGACAGAGAATCAGCAGAAACCCAAGTGCCATGGCAAAGGGAGTTTTACCGATGGCACGGCGCTGCTGAAAGCAAATCAGCAGGGCAATGAATGCAAAGGTCAATTCCAGAAAATTCAGAAGCAGAGCGTGCAGAAATTCAAACATCTTTTTTTCTCCGTTCTGCGATTTCGCTTAAGTGACGTGTTCTTTTCCACAGTTGGATGGCATTCCAGGTGTTGTGCCAGATGACGTAAAATGCCGGCCCCAATGCCGCTGCAGGAACACCGTAGGTCATCGCAAGATAAATGGTGAGCGTTGTATTTTTCTGTCCCAGCGACTGACCGCACTCAAGACGGCGACGTTTGCCGCCGATGCGGGAGCCGGTAAGAAATCCCAGCGCACAAATAATTGCAGAAATGAGGGCAATGGCAATGACTTCGCTTTTTCCCTCGGAACGGGAATAAAGAAATTTTGCCGCATTGGCAATAATCAGAAAAATCGCAAAGACCCAAATGTAAAAAGCACAATTATTGGCAGCTTTGAGAAAGAAATCCTGCTTCCTGACCAGACGGCGGAAAAGCATGACTCCGATAAAGGGAATACCCATAACAAAAAACAGACTGCCTGCAACGTGCAGAAAAAGACCGCTTGTTTCCGAGCCGGTCACAAAGGGAATCAGCCAGGGAAACAAAAGTGCCATCGCAATATTGGTGACAAGAAAACTTGAAATAACAAAATCGCACCGTCCCCCCAGCATGGAGGTCACGGCACTTGCAGCCGTTGCAGTCGGGGTGATTCCGGTGAAAAATGCCGCTTCTGCCAGAACGGGATATCCGGCATAATACAGTATTGCCCAACTGCCCATGCCCAGAACCAGATTGGCACAAAGAATCAACCAGTGTTCTTTTCTCAGCGGACGGCGTGAAGCGCGCATTTTAAGCAGAGAACAGAACATCATCAGCGCAATCAGATAGCGGATGAGAAAACTCAGAGCTGCCGCCTGCGGACAGCAGAAACCCGCCGCAAATGCGCCGAAAAGGGCAAAGGTTTTGATTTGGCTTTTCATGGTTTAAACGGTATATTTTTCCACGGCTTCAAGCAGATTTGAACAGACATCAAATCCGGAATCAAGAGCTTTTTGAACGTATTTCGGACCGTATCCTGTTTCCAGCAGAATGGATTGTTTGACTCCGGCGTTGCGCCCGGATTCAAGATCTGAAAATTTATCTCCGACCATGAAGGACGAGGATATATCTATATCCAAATCAGATGCGGCAGAAAGAAAAAGTCCCGGAGCAGGTTTGCGGCAGGAACACTCTCCCGTGTAATCCGGATGATGACAACAGGTGTAAAACGCATCAATTTTTTCACCGTATGCAGCAAGCAGAGTCTGCAATTTTTCATGGCAGAGCTCTACGTCTTTTTCAGTGAACATACCCCGTGCCACGCCGGACTGATTGGTCAGAACGACAGCCAGCATACCTTTTTCGTGAATTTTTCTGATTGCTTCAGGCACATTCTTTTCAAGTTCGACCAGTTCAGGATCGTGCAAATAACTTATCTGACGGATAACAATACCGTCGCGGTCAAGAAAAAAGGCTTTTTTAGCCATAAAATCATTCTCCCAATTCAAAAACAGCGGAAACCGGATCATTCAGCAGTTCTTTTATTTTTCCCGCTGCCTGCTGACGTGTTTCTTTATCCGGAAAAAGAGCAATGAGTGAAGAACCTGAACCTGATACCATGACACGCAAGGCTCCTGTTGAAATCAAATCCTGATGCAATACTTCCAACAGGGGGAACTTGTCAAACAGGGCATATTCCAAATCATTGTGCATAAGTTTTGCGAGGGCAGAAACAGCATTATTCTGCAGGGCAGAGAGCAGTTCTTCAGCGATATCCTCCTGAGCAGGAGTTATGCGTTCCTTTGCCATATTGCAGTATGCCCAACGCGCACTGACGGGGAATCCCGGAAAAATAATCAGAAAAGGCGGCAGTTTTTCCGGCAGGGGAAATGCTGTCATCTTTTCGCCGATACCCTCGGCAAGAACCAGTCCCGGAGAAAGGAAAAAAGGTACATCTGCGCCGATTTTCGCGGCAATTTCAAGCAGTTTTTCTTTTCCGAGCAAGCCGTATTGTTCTTCAAGCATACGCAGAACAGTTCCGGCATCGGCACTGCCGCCGCCGAGTCCTGCGGCAGAGGGAATCTCCTTTTTTATAAATATGCGCCAGCAGGGGGAAATCCCCGCTGCCAGAGCATAAGATTGTGCGGCTTTGCCTGCCAGATTATCCAAGTCCTGCGGCAGAGACGGATTGTCACAGGAAACTTTGATGCCGGGGGCGGCGGCAAAATCAAATTCAATGGTATCCGAGGGGGAATCCAGGTATTGAAACAGTGTCACGATATCGTGATAACCGTTTTCCCGTTTCCCCGTAACCTTGAGATACCAGTTGATTTTGCAGCCGCTTCGGGATGTTTTTATCATCTTATTTCATCTCATCCGGCGTGCAGGGCGCAAACTTGAAACCGTACTGTTCATTGTAACGGCGGGCTTCGCGCTCAATGGCAACCGCCATGCGCAGGGCGCGCAGTCCCTGATCTCCGGGAACTTTGGTGGCAGCGACAACGCCGGTTTCTCTTGTTTTGTTGACAGCGGCGATGAAGTCCTCAAGTTCAGCTGCGAGGGCGTTTTTGTCATCCAGATCAACATCTTTGCGGGCAAGTCCCAGACGGTTGCGTTTGAGAACCATACCGAAGTGGTTGCCGTAATCCATTGAAATATAGCAGTCATCCTGGAAGACTCTGAAACGGCGCATGGGATCCTGACTGACACGGCTGGCAGTGAGACTTGCACAACTGCCGTTGACAAATTTGATGCGGGCGTTGACGATATCTTCAGTACCGCTCAAAACCGGAATACCCACAACGTCAATGCGTTCAACATCAGCCTTAACCATGGTGAGAACCAGGTCAATATCGTGAATCATCAGGTCAAGAACGACACTTACTTCAGTACCTCTGCGGTGCTGTCCGGGACGCGGCGGAGGATATTTTGCCAGACGGTGCGCTTCAATGAAACGGGTCGTTGCATGATATTTTTCCAGAAAATCCATAGCCGGATTGAAACGTTCCACATGACCGACACCGAAAACCACATTGTGTTTTTTAGCGGTTTCAACCATAAGTTCCGCATCTTTGATAGAGGAGGCAATGGGTTTTTCAACCAGCACATGCTTACCCATTTCAAGCAGCGGAATCGTTGCCTGTGCGTGATAGTTTGCAGGGACAGCCACACTCAGCGCATCGCACTGGGCAGCAAGATCTTCCCACTTTTCAAAAACTTTGAGATTGAATTCTGCACCGACTTTATCGGCAGTTTCTTTTTGAACGTCAAAAATTCCGACGACTTCGGCATTGGGACTTTCAGCGTACAA
>JAZQYS010000678.1:0-2797 GCA_045633645.1 Victivallaceae bacterium
GTCAATATTTTCATGCAGAAGTTCAGCAAGCAGTTCGGACTTGGCTGATGGAACTCCATCACCTGCACCGTCAGGAAGAAGTGCCGGATTGCAGCAAATCTGCCGCAAACGCAGAAGCGTGGTGAAAATCGCTGCACTGAAGTTGCGGTCATCGCCTTTTGTTTTGGCAATTTCAGCTCTGCCTTCGGCAAGAACTTTATCGTAAAGTGCCTGCTGTTCAGGAGAGAAATCACAGTAGATGATTTTTTCTGTCCGCGGCGGCAGATCAGCGGCAACTTCCGCCTTGGTCCTGCGTTTGATAAACGGTCCGACACGGCGGGCAAGATCATCGCGCAACTCCTGAGATTCGGCAATTCCCGCATAACGTTTGCGGAATGCAGGCAAAGTACCCAGCATTCCCGGATGCAGAAAATCCATAATGCTCCACAAATCTTCAGGAGAATTTTCCAACGGCGTTCCCGAAAGAACGATTTTATGTGCCGCTGCCAGGTCTTTGCAGCTTTTTGCATTGGTTGAACCCGGATTTTTGATATGTTGTGCTTCATCAAGAATAAGATAAGAAAACTGTATGCGGCGCAGAAGATTGCGGCTGAGACGGGCAGCAGTATAAGAAAGAATAATCAAATCATAATCTGCACATTTTTTAAGACACTCTTCACGTTCTGCACCTTTGGGAGCAGCAAGTCTCAAGCCCGGAACAAATTTTTCAGCCTCGCGCTCCCAGTTGGGAACCAGAGATGCCGGACAAACAATGAGCGCAGGCGCATTCCCAGGACGCAGACGGGAAGCAAGAAACGCCAGAAGCTGAACAGTTTTACCCAATCCCATTTCATCAGCAAGAATCACATTGAGATTACGGTCAGTCATCCACGCAAGGAAAGACACTCCCTCCTCCTGATAGGGGCGCAAAGTGCCGTTGAATTTAAATTCAGGCGCATGAACGGCAACAGATTCTTCACCTGAAATCAATTCCGGAATCAATGCTCCGGGAATATCTGCGGCTATTGAAGAATAATATTTTGCATTGAAAAAAGGAACTTCAAAGGTGCATGATGCCGTATCGAGTTTTCTTACGGCACTGCCGACGGCACGGAAAAATCTGCCGAATTCCGGCGGCAGTTTAACGATTCCCGCACCGGAACAATGCATATATTCCTTGTAATCAGCGGCACAACCGGCGGCAAGCTGCCAGTCAATAACTCTGCCAGATGCCGTAAATTGATAAGAAATTCTGTATCCATCCGCCAGTTTTTCAGAGGCACGGCAAATCAGCTGCGGTTCAGGAACTCCGACACCGCCGCGCAGAAGAAGTCCCAAAGGACCTGAAAGTGCCAATGCCGGTTCCGTTGCCAGATATTCCGGCAGGATCCTATCCAGAAAGAGTCCGACAGCATCGCTGCCGCGAAGAACGGCACTGTTTTCATCGAGGATGAAACCCGCCATTTCAAGAGTCAGTTCAAATTTACGCTCAAAGGCAAGATCACGTTTCCAGAATCTGCCGCCGTCGGCAAAAAATTCTCCTGACCGCATACGACAGGACATCTCAGCTCCGCCCAGAGGATAGATGTAACGCGGATAAAGAATCAATTCATCGTCAGAAGAAAGTTTACCGTCAAGCAGGACAGATGCTCTGCGGATCTCAGGATCCGGATCCTGCATTTTGATTATGGGAAACGGGAAATTTTCCAGATATTTCTGCAAATCTGTACCCGAGGGCATTTTTGAAATTCCGGAACGGAAAAAGTTACGCATGAATCCGATTTCATAAACCGCAGGCAAAAAGTAATATTCGCTGCTGCATCCAATCCAGCATCCGGACTTACCGGCAACGATTTTGGCATTTGCCACAGGCAGGACACCGTTGGCGACTTGAAGTCCCGGCATGATTTTATCGTCTTTGCGGATAATGACAGCAGAGGCTTTATCACCGCGCACCATCAGTCTTCTGCCGTCACGGAAAAAACGCGGATGTTCGATCAGTGAATGGAAAAACTCTGTTGCAAGTTCCGCAGAAAGAGAAATTTGAGAGTTTTCAGCTTCGCCGTTGATTGCAAGAAAACGGATAATCTGCTGATCCTGCAGAGAAAAGTGGTCAAATTTAAGAACTGCGCTGAGGATTTTGTCAAAGTAGAGTTTGCGCAGGTTATTGAGATTGCCCAGGTACTCTCTTTCCTGAGTTTTGAGTTTAACGGTAACAGCCACATTTTCCCACTTGCTCGGAACGTGCGGAAGCGCACTTCTGACTTCAAGAACAAGAAACGCTCCCTGACGGCGGCGGAGTCTTTCTCCGAGCCGGTCAAGAGATTCTTGGCGCAGACCGCCGTAATATTTGGGAACCTCATCTCCGGGGATGGGCATATTCAGAACCTGGCTGAATCTTCCGGCATACATCACCAGAGCAACGGCGTGTTCGCAAAACGCATGTTCTTTTTTACCGCAGGAACAAAAGCCCCGGGGGGAATCGCCGGTCTCAACTTCGATATCAATAATACCGTTTGCTGAAGTAAAGCGTCCGCACAATCTGCCTGTCCGGTTGCGCCAGGCGCCGCCGGAGAGCATTTTCTTTTTGAGCAGCTGCTTGCCGGAAGCAAAACCCTCTGCTCCGGCAAGTTCAGTCAAACGTTCTTCAAAACTGCTTTTCATTATGCAACAAATCCGTAATCAACACTATCTTAAATTTATCTAATTTAGCACAAATTACGCTAATTTCAATACGAAATCAGCCTTAAAACAAATATGTTGCAAAAAATCTCCCGCTGCGACCAACGGGAGCAGCCATACTCCGCTTTTTTTGAAA
>JAZQYS010000679.1:0-5092 GCA_045633645.1 Victivallaceae bacterium
AGAATGGCGATAATGGCGATTACAACAAGTAACTCGATAAGAGTGAATTTTTTCAAAGACTTCATAACAGACACCTTCTTTTGATCAAGAAATATTTGCACTACTATCCGGTAAATACCGAAGTTGATAGAAATTGTCGGACGATGTATTACAATAGCATATATTATCAATATTTCAACTTCATCCCCGATATCGTTTTAAAAAAGCAGTAAAAAAAGTCAGATGACTGCCTCCGATTTATTCCGGATGGAAGTTTTCAATACTTCCATCCGGCGATGTTGCTGCCCCAGGAACGTCCGTAATATCTGATGTAGATATCGTTTTTCCCGGTGAGTTCCCTGCTTAATTTGAGCGTTTCAGTTTTGAATTTACGGACTCCTCCGGTCGTTTTCTGCGGCGGCAGTTTGCCCAAAGGAAACTCCTTACCGTTTTTCATGATGCCGAATTCAAAACTGCAGCCCTGGTAATAAGGAGACACGCCGAAAACCAGCTGGACCTCACGGACTTGTTCTTTGCCGAAATCGATCTCGCCGTAAGAAATTTTCGCTCCGGGTTCAAATGATCCGATGGCAACGCCGTCAGCGGCTTTATCACAATGGTAGATGCCGGCGGCAAACTTCATGGTGCAGAGTTCGCCTTTTTTGAGCGTGTTTTTCAAATCTTTGCACTCCATGAACATCCGGTCAAAATCTTCGCCCATATCTTTGAAAGCACCCACCTTTTTCAGCAGTTTCTGAATTTTCACAGCTTCTTTGAATGAGCCGTTCACCCGGATCTCAACCTGATAGGGCTTCAGCACAAGAGGGGAATCGTTTTTACAGGGTTCAGCCTGAGCCAGATCCCAGCTGCAACGATAGAAACGTCCTTTGCCTTTCAGGAGCGGAATATTTTTCTGCACTTTGTCTGTGGAGTTGACGAAAATGAAAACAGTGTTATTTCCCAGACGGAAGGAGTTTGAGGATATGACCGGAGTCAGCACCGGCTGCGGTTCGTAAAATCCGCCCCATTTGGCATTCAGCATGGGCATTTTATTGCGGTATTTCAGCGGGGGGAGCATTCTTCCCGTATTGAAATAATCGATCAAACCTTTGCGGATATGGACCAGACGTTTGATAAAGATGCGTTTGAAATCCGCTCTGCCCAGTTCCCAGGGAGCGAAATTGGCAATCCATTCACCGTAAACAAGGTTGAAGGCGGCTTTGGCATAGAACGCTTCAGGATCACCGTGGGAATCTCTGTCGACTTCTTTGCCGACGAACTGGACCCGTCCGCAATAGATGGACTGCATCACAGGAACCAGATCAGGGCATGTCCAGCGCCAGTTGTAGCAGGAGTCATAAATATTGGCGTAGACCTCTGAAAAATCTTCGGTTGAGTGGGAAATATGCGGATATTTTGCCCTTATGCGCTTCATGAGAGAACGGTATCCCTGGACGGTCCAGACAGAGGGATCGTTCAGCAGATGTCCGTGAGTGGGATCATAACACTGCCGGGGCTGACAGGTCCCGACCTGATCGTGATAAATGGAAAGAAATCCGAGTCTGACCATCTCATCGCAGATTTTTTCAAGCATTTTGCACCAGCCTTCGGCGCCGGGACACTCGATCGCAAATTTTCCCGTGGAATACTTGTAGAAAGGAATGGAACCGTCTGCGTTTTTGACGGCATATTTTTCGCCGTATTTCTTGTACTGCTCTCCGCTTTTGCCGTCGGGACCGTCATTCATCGCCCAGAGGAGAGAGTCGATGTAAACCTGGGATACGATCCCTTTGCCCTTGAATGCTTTGAGTATTTCAAAAGTCCGGGGCTGGGGATGGAAGAATGAATGGGGCCAGAGACCGAATTTGCGGGGTTCATACCACTGATTTGTGTGGACACATTCAAAGGGCACATCCAGATATTTGCGCAGATACACCAGCTGTTTGTTCATCAGTGTCTGCCGCGCATCAGTTGTGGGCAGTGTAGTGAAAGTAATGGTGCCGTTGCGGTAACGCTCAGGAGTATCTTTGCGGGGAAGATCTTTGATCCAGAACACGGCTTTTTTCTCAAGGAATTCCCGGTAGATATCTCCGGCTTCAAACCATTCGCCGTCAAAAAGTCTCAAACGCATGAGGTGATCGGGTTTGTAGCTGTTGCCGCCTGAAATTCCGGCTTTGAACGGAACGAAGTGTCCCCATTCAATATCAAGACCGAGTTGATTCCTGCCGGTAACATTGTGCTTTTTGGTCAGACCGTAAGGATCTTCCATGCCGAGATAAACACCGCGGTTCTGAGCGTAATATGCATCAAACTGCATGGTGGCGAATAAAGCGGGATACACGCCTTTCTGTCCGAAACGGAAACGTGATACTGTGGGATTTTTGACCTCGGCTCCACTCTGAAAGGGAAACAGCAGAGTATCATTACCTGTTTTGCGGCTCAAACGGCAGCGGGGGAAAGTGACTTCTTCAAGTCTGAAAGATTTGTCTTTATTGTCAACAGCGATATCCGCCGTCAAACCGTCTTTGTCCAAAGTCACGCGGGACCGGACGGTAAGTTCCGGACGGGGGATATTCCATGTCACCAGAAAACCTGAGTTTTTATCCGCGGCAACAGTATATTTGCATTTTTCAGAAGTAATAGTCAGCGTCTTGCCCTGAAACTTGCCCGCGAGTTCCCAGACAATACCGCCTTTACGCAGGACTTCCTCTCCGGTTTTGCCGTCAAACACAGCTTCAAGCGGATATCCGGTTCCGAGGAGAGGAGAGTAAACACAAGTCATCTGATTACTTTTCAAAACCTTGTAACGTTCGGGCCGTTTCAGAAATGTATTCAAATCAAGTTTTTTCAGAATGGTTTGAGAAACGGCAGACAGCTTTGAATCTTTGACTACCCGGTCGATTTGAGCCTGATACAGCGGTTTGTTCCAGAGACGGACTTCTGTGATAACGCCTTTGGCGGCGGCTTCTTCCCAGAGTGTAACGGGAGCATTCCGGTCCGCAGCAAGTTCGATCTGAAATTCAGAAGAACCGCCAAGTTTGCCGTTCAGAAAAAGTTTCTGGATATACTTATATTCCCCCTGGGCGAAGTCAGAATAATATTCCAGAGTATAGACGATATTGAACCACTGATTCACAGGAAGTCTTCCTGTAAGTTCCAAGGTATGTTTTTTCTGCTGCTTGTCATACAGCTCCGCCCACAGTCTGCCGTTCTTGACTTTTAAAGCAAACTGCCCTTTCTTTTGAGCCAAAATGGTCTCTTTCCACGTTGAAAGACGACATGAAAAACTCAATGTCATGCCTTTCTGAAACAGAGCAAGTTTCTCTGTTCCCGGCAGGATTGTTTTTCCGGAAATTGTTTTTTTTGCACTTGAGAAAGGATTGTTTTTCCATTCTCCCTGCGTGATGTTCCCCCGGCAGAGCAGAGCTGCTGCCAGACAGCATAACAAAAACAGTTTTTTCATTATTTATCCTTTCTGTGAAAAATACTTGAATTTTTCTTTTAAATATCAGTTTTTTATTGAAAATTATTCTTTTGATACATTGAAAATTATTTTTTTATTTGACACAAAAGCAATATAATGTTAGATTAAACGTATTGCAATAAATAAAAGTGGTAAATTTGTAGCAGATGATAGAAGAAAAGTAACATAATGGAAATCCTGAGAGATTACACAATGGGGACCGGGTATCGGGATACCGGATTTTATGTTCGTGGTACCGGACATTTTATGATCTGTGAACCGGAATTGGATAAATTTGCCCATTTCGGAGAGATTTTCTGGTGTATTTCCGGAAGCGGCATCTTTCATTATAACAATCAAACCTTTTCTCTGCAGCCCGGCTGGGTCTGGTATTATCCGCCCGGTTCTCTGCATCATATCATACCCGATCCCTGTTTTCATTACCGGTGGCTTTCCATTGACGGTCAGGATTGCGGCAGTCTTTTTAATGCGCTGCGTTTCAAGCCCGGATTGAATCCGGCGGGAGAGTGTCCCGAGGAACTTTTTGCTGAAGTCAAGTTGAAATTAAGTGATGGTTCCCGGCAATCTCAATTACGGGCGCTTGATGCGGCATTTCAAATTCTGACCCGGGTGATGACTCCGGCAGAAGAACCCCGTTCAACTGCTGTTCAGGCAAGGAATTTCATGTTGAAAAATTTTTCCGATCCGGAAATCAATATTTCAACTCTGGCAGAGATGCTGCACATCCACAGAATCACGTTGAACAGATTGTTTATATCCTCCTATGGGATTTCTCCCGGCAAATATTTGAATAATATCCGCCTGCAGGAAGGTATCCGCCTGCTTACAGAAAGCTACATCACGGTCAAAGAGGTCGCCGAACTGTGCGGTTTCACATCCCCCGGATATTTTACCAAGGTTCTTCACAAGCAGACCGGACATACGCCTTTAGAGTTTCGCCGCAAAAAAGAGACGCTGTAACTGTCGTCAGCCTTGAAGCTGCTCCAGCAGAGAGACGATCCGGTGATGGATGTATATTGTACGCCCCGGTTTGGTCGGGAATGATGAAATTGTTTGCACAGAATTTGTAAAATGTGTAAATAAATTGTAAGTTTCAAAAGAAGAACCCACCCGCTGCCCCCGGGATGGTGCTTTTCCATCCCGTGGGCTTCATAATTACTCCTCTATGCAGTATTGACTGCGGTATGACAAAAAAATAACGGACCTTTTTGAAGCAGGAAATATCCTGACAGCAAAAAAGTCCGTTTTGTCTGTCTATCTCCTCTGATTATTACTATAATACATATTCAGAAGATTTGCAAGATAATCTTTTTTATTTCCAGAAAGATTTGATACTGATCAAAGTTTCAGATGTTTCCGTTTGCTTGATTATTTTGCCTGATTGATCAAACTCCGTGATGATACTCCGCTGTGAAGTGCAGCCGCAAAGAAATATTGCTGCGATGACTGTGAAAACTGTTTTATACATTATTTCCTCCGGCTTTGTAGGGCTTATAACCCCAAATCTGACAAGCAAATGCCAAAAGAATACCCAGCAGCGCAAGTTTTAACCGGTTCTGTCGGACAAGTCGGACTGGTCCGAGAAAAGCTAACATCACGCAATTAAATGCCAGACGGATATTTGCCTGT
>JAZQYS010000680.1:0-2822 GCA_045633645.1 Victivallaceae bacterium
CTTTCTTGCGGCGGCAGAGCGTTGTGGTAAACCGGTGGTCATCCACGCAGTGCGCTGTGATTCTGAACTTGATTTTGAACTGTCGCGTTTTTCCGGACGTGTTCTGATACACGGATTTTGCGGCGGTAACAAAAGACTGCAGGAACATCTGCAATACAACCGCTTTGTTTCTTTTGCGCCCGGCGGTTGGAAAAATTGTCCGGAAAGTTTGCGCGCAAGCAAGTTGCGGAATATCGGACTTGAAACGGATGATACAAATTTGAATATAGAAGATGTTTATTTGCAGGCAGAAACAGAAACCGGAATATCCGGCTGGGAAAACTGCTGTGCAGATAATTTTATACGTTTTATCAGGGGGAAATGATGGGATTTCTTTTTTCAAAACGTTTTATGCCGCTTTTTATCGCCCAGTTTTTCGGTGCGGTCAACGATAATTTCCTGAAAAATGCCATGTTGATCATGGTGACGTATCAGTTGGGAAAAACCGAAAGTGAAATCGGCGGTATATCCAACCTTGCCGCAGGACTTTTTATTCTGCCTTATTTTCTCTTTTCATCACTTGCCGGACAACTGGCAGACAAGTTTGATAAAGCGCCGTTCTGCCGTCTGATCAAGTTGTGGGAAGTTGTTCTGATGATTGCCGCCTGGATCGGATTTGCTTTTCAAAATCTGTCGTTTCTGATGATAATTCTGTTTTTCATGGGTGCGCAGTCCACGTTTTTCAGTCCGGCAAAATATGCGCTTCTGCCGACACATTTAAAAGAAGATGAACTGCTTGCCGGAAACGTCTGGATAGGCGGCGGAACTTACCTTGCAATTCTCTGCGGCGTTGTTTCCGGCGGTGTGATCATTTCTCTGCCGCACGGAACTTTGCTGTGCGGAATTTTGTTGACATTGATGGCTGTTCTCGGATATCTTGCCGCGTTGAAAATTCCGCCTGCTCCTCCGGTCAGTGTAGAAAAACCGGATTGGAATATTTTCAGACAGACGTGGCGGATTATGGTTGAGGACGTCTGGCGTCATCCTGTTATCCGTCGTTGTGTGTATTCCGTGACGGTATTCTGGCTTGCGGGATCATTGTATATTACCCAGATGCCGTTGTTTACCAAGCTGAAACTGGGCGGCAATGAGAAAATCTGCACATTGTTTTTTGTTCTGTTTTCAGTCGGCGTGGGGATTGGTGCGGGCATATCGAACCGGCTGTTGAAGGGGACTGTAAAACTGACAAAATCGTATATCTGCTGTATTGCGGGAATGGGCGTATTTACATTGGATATAGCTTATCTTGCAATGACTCTTCCGGCACAGCCTCATTTAGTTGCAACGCAGGAACTTTTAAAGACATTTCTCTTTTACCGTGTCGCCTTTGATCTTCTTATGACGGCAATTTGCGGCGGTATCTGGTCCGTGCCTTTGCAGGCATTGATGCAGAAAACCGCGCCGAAAGAAACTTTATCAAGAGTGATTGCCGGAAACAACATTGCCAACTCTTTTTACATGGCAGCCGGAGCCATTGCCGGAGCTGCCGTCCTCAAACTCGGTATCGGCGTCGGCTGGATTTTTGCCGGAATCGCCGCCGTTATCTTCATTGCCGCATGGTTTACCATTCCGCTGACAAATAAAAACTCTTAAAACAGCAATTCCGGAAAAAGAATATTTTAATAGAATAAACTGTTGAGCAGAGATTTCAGGCGCGAGGCGAGGCGGGAGCACTCAAACTGCATGCGGTCAATGCTGCATTTGTCAACGTCACGTCCTGAGAGAGAGACCGCAAATGCCTGGTCTTCGGTGTGGACAGGGTAGGTGACACTCCAGCCGATTCGCGGATCTTTCAAAATAAAACAGCCGTCCTGTGAGATTCTTTTGAGCATACTGTTGAATACAGCCGATTCCTGCTGCTGATCTATTCTGCTCTTTTCTTCTGATATGACAGCATTGAAGTACTCTTCCGCCGCAACAGCATCTTTATAAAGAACCGCTGCCGCAAGCGGTGAACGCCAGAGCGGAAGTCTGTTATGCACCCAATCTGATTCATGGTGTACTTTTTTACAGAGATGTACCGGAGAGTGTACCGCTATTCCTGAAAAACAAATATCCGCATTCAACTCTTTGGTGCGTTCCTCAAGAAGAGCTGAGACCGCACGGATTAAAGGCGTGTCCTTTGCACATTGTCCGAGAAAAAGCAAGCCCGTTGACGGAACAAAACTGTGATATCCCGCTTTGCGGATCAAATTCCTTGCCGCAAGGTCGGAGGCTATACGGCTGACGGTACTGGTGTTGAGTCCCAAATCCGCCGCAAGTTCCTTGAGTGTCACCGGTTCAGGTGATACGGCAATGCGTTCCAGAATATTGAAACTTTTATCAAGGAGTGTGCTTTTGACCGGCATGAGTTACTCCGATTGTTTGTTGCGGATAGCTTCTGCAACCGGTTCAGGAACGTATGCCGTATAATCTCCGTTGTACCGGGCAATCTCTTTGACTAAACTTGAGGAAACAAAAGAGTTTTTCAGCGTGGGTGTCAAAAAGATCGTTTCACACTGCGGACGCAGATTGCGGTTCATCAATGCCATTTGAAGTTCATATTCAAAATCAGAGAACGCCCGCAGACCGCGCAAAATTGCCTGCACACCGTAGCGTTCCAGAGAATCAACCAGCAGTCCTTCAATGACCACAACTTCAACGCTCGGCAGATTGGCGCAGCATTTTTCAATCAGATGACGGCGTTCCTCAAGAGAGAACATCGGACTTTTTCCGGCATTGACTGCGACTGCCACGATAACTTTGTCAAACAACTGTGCCGCGCGGCAGACCAGGTCGTAATG
>JAZQYS010000681.1:0-3611 GCA_045633645.1 Victivallaceae bacterium
TCGGCCGCCGAGAAACCATTGCGGATACTGCCAATGTGTTGAGCCGTTATCTGCACGGTATTGTTATCCGTACTTTCTCTCAGGCGGGAATTGAAGAACTTGCCCGAGTTGCGAGTATTCCGGTTATCAACGCTCTGACTGATGATTATCATCCCTGCCAGATTGTCGCTGATTTGCTGACGATCAAAGAATACAGCGGAAAAGTGGATTCCTCCATCCGCGTGGCATTTTACGGTGACGGCAAGAGCAATATTGCCAACAGTTTGATTCTTGCAGCGAAACTGACGGGAATTGAACTGGTTATTTGCAGTCCTGAAAGCGTCGGAATGAATCAGAATGTTGCCGGTAATGCGCCTAACGTCATCTGGGAAAAGGATCCCATCAAGGCGGCAGAGGGGGTTGATTACTTCTACACCGACGTTTGGGTGAGCATGGGCTTTGAAGAGGAACGTGCGGAACGCATGAAAATTTTCCAGCCCTATCAGGTCAACTCCAAGCTCTTTGAGTATGCCAAGAAGGATGCCAAATTCCTGCACTGTCTGCCCGCCCACCGCGGCGAAGAGGTTTCTGCGGATGTTATGGATTCTCCGCGTTCCATCGTCTTTGATGAAGCAGAAAACCGTCTGCATGTCCAGAAAGCCATTATGAGTATGCTTTTCTAAATGGGCATTACAGAAGTTCTTTTGATTGCGCTGGGGGTATCGATCGATGCCCTCAGCGTTTCTGTAAGCGGATCTTTTTGCGACCGTACCGGAAAGGTTTTGCGCAACGCCTGCCGTGCTGCGCTGTTTTTCGGTGCGTTTCAGTTTCTCATGCCGCTTGCCGGATTTTTTACAGCAGGGATACTTGTTGACTTTGTTTCAAATTTCGGACACTTCCTCGCATTTGCCCTGCTTTGTTTTGTCGGCGGCAAAATGGCTTATGACGGCTGGCAGAAAAAAGGTGAATCCGGACAGATCGAATGCAAAATATTTGATTTTTTTGCGCTGAAAGCCCTCATTCTTCCCGCATTTGCCACAAGTATAGACGCCTTTGCCATCGGCGCCGGACTTGCTTTTGCCGGAAAACCGCTTTTGTTTCCGTGTGCTGCCATGGGGATTGTCACCGGAATAATTTCTTTTATCGCAGTTTATTGCGGACACCGCCTTGCCCGTCTGGGCAAAGATGTTTTTCCCGAATGGATTATGTTGATTTGCGGCGGAAGTGCCATTATCCTTGTCGGTGTCAAACTGCTTGTTTCCGGTCTCTGCGCCCGTTAAAAATTTTATTTCCCCCGGGGAGGGGGCTTACTTCAGAGAAAAGCAGACTTTTATTCCGTTGATGATCATCTGCATTGCTACGGCTGAAATAACCAGTCCCGTGAGGCGGATAAGCGGACCCAGCATGTGGGTTTTTGTGAGAAAGCGGTTGATGCTTGCCGAACACACCATCAGCAGAAAATTTATAAAAATAGCGATTGCAAGCGAAAATGTCGTCGCAAGAAAACCGTCTGCAACACTTGCTGCGATTGCGGCTGCGATCATTCCCGGACCCGCAATCAAAGGTGCGGCAAGAGGAACAAGAGAAATATCTGTGATTGTATTCTGAGCACTGTTATTGCTTTTTTTGATAAATTTGCCTTCGTTGACGGCAGCCCATCCGATAACAAAAACGACCAGTCCGCCGGTTATTTGCAGAGAATAGATTTCCACTCTGAAAATGCGGCTCAGGATAAAATGTCCGGCGGCAGCAAGGATCGACAGTATGACGAATGCGGCAGTTGAAGATTTCCACGAGAGCTCAAAGTTCTGCCGTCCGGAGAGTTTCGGTTCATACGCCGCCAGAAACATGATTTTACTTGCCGGGTTCAACAACGCAAGAAGATAAAAAGCGTTCTCTAAAAGTTTTGTGATATCCATGATATTCTCTCTTTTGATATAAGGTAGTGCTGATAATATAACACAAACGGCAGAATATTCAATATTTTTCAAGTTTTCCTCCTTGGCGTCCTTGATATTTCTCTGCAATATCTTATAATGAATAGCAGAGAAGAGAAATTGCGGACCGCAGTATTTTCCGGCAGGTTGAGGAGCCTGTTCCGGATATGTTTTTATGCGGTTCAATGAAGGAGGAGTTTATTATGCTCAAAAGATCTTTGCTGTTTGACGTTCAGCAGGATGGTGCGTCTCCGTCGGAGGAGTCTTTGTCCGTTGAGCGTCCCGGGAGTCCGCCCTGCCGTGCCCTGGTAAAAGTTGAACCTGTCCCCGAATGGTTCATGTTGTATTTCAATTCCGGAAAGAAAAAGTAAGAGGTCTTTATAATGAACAGTGAACAGAAAAAACTCGGCGTTATTTCCCTTGCCGCCCTTGTTGTCGGTGCCATGATCGGCGGAGGTATTTTCAGCCTGCCGCAGAATATGTCTCAGGGAGCTTCCGTTGCCGCGGTTATTGCAGCGTGGATCATTACCGGTATCGGTATCTTTTTCCTTGCCAATACTTTCAGAGTTCTTGCCGTTGTCCGTCCCGATGCCACCACAGGCATTTACGCCTATGCCCGTCTCGGTTTCGGACGCTTCGCCGGATTCCAGATGGCGTGGTCCTACTGGCTTTGTAATATCTTCGGCAATGTCGGATATGCTGTTCTCCTGATGGATGCTTTTGATTACTTCTTTCCGGGATATTTTACCGGAGGAAACAATCTCTGGTCCGTTATCGGCGGTTCTATTGTGATCTGGCTCATGAATTTTGCCGTTCTGCGCGGTGTCCGCCAGGCTGCCTTTGTCAACACCATCGGAACTGTATGCAAACTTCTGCCGATTGCCCTTTTTATTCTTGTTATGTTGTTTGTTTTCCGTTGGAGTACCTTCTCGTTTGATATGTTCGGGAAAGCCCATATTCCCGCAGAGAAGATTATGCCTCTCGGGTCTATGCTCGGACAAATCAAGTCCACTATGCTTGTCACCCTCTGGGCATTCATCGGTATTGAAGGTGCCGTTGTTGTTTCCGGCAGAGCCAGAAGTCAGTCCGATGTCGGTAAAGCAACCGTCCTCGGATTCCTCGGATGTCTTGCCATTTACTTCCTGCTCTCTGTTCTGCCCTTCGGATACATGACTCAGCACCGTCTTGCCGCTCTTGCCAATCCCTCCACTGCACCTCTGCTTCAAAGTGCCGTTCACGGTTCCTGGGGAGGAGATATTATGAACATCGGTGTCATTATCGCCCTGTTGACCAGCTGGCTTGCTTTTACCATCATGATTTCCCAGATTCCCTATGCCGCCGCCCTTGACGGAACTTTCCCAAAAATGTTCAAGCGCGAAAACAGCAATCAGGCCCCCAGTGTTTCTCTGTGGATTACGAGTTTGATCATGCAGCTGGCTATGATTTTTGTCCTCTTTGCCAACAATGCATGGAATACAATGCTCTCCATCACCGCTGTTATGATTCTGCCGCCCTATCTTGCCTGCACGCTCTATCTGTGGAAAATTTGTGCCGACAGAACCTTCCCCGGACATCTTGGTATCGGTCGCAATTTTGCCCTGATCTGCGGCGTTGCCGGCAGCATCTACGCCCTCTGGATGATTTACGCCGCAGGCTTGGTTTATCTCCTCGCCGCCTTCTGTTTCATGGTCATCG
>JAZQYS010000682.1:0-4369 GCA_045633645.1 Victivallaceae bacterium
CACTTACGATGATAAACCAGGGGGATGCTTTAGCTACATCCATGGCCATACCGTTGAAACTCTGGGCGATACAGGCACCGGACATACCGACGGCGAAGAGACGGATGTAACTTAAAATATCGGTGAAACTGTTGATGATGGCAAACGGGAACTGGAAGACATCAGCAATATCTTTCCAGTTGATACCGAAAAGAACGACAAGCGCCAGACCGATACCGAAGAGCCAGTACATGAATACAGGAAATTCTCCCTGCCAGACAATGATTCTCAGGGTGAGGAAAAAGTTTCCCCAGAGAATGAGTATCCAGCCGAAATCAGAAAGGGTTTTGCGGAGATTGCGGCTGCGGATACTGCTCCAGATGCGTCCCATGGTCAACTGGGCGACTGCCAGGAGAAAACAGAATGCTTGAACGTTGGCATCTTTGACAGAGGCATTGGTCAGACATTTCAGTCCGCCGATTGTCACGCCGAACCAACTGCCGCAGAGCGCGCCCCAGATGATGGTAAATACACTCAAAAGAAACAATAGACGCAGGGGCATCTTTGCGGCGGGCTTTTTGCGGAGCAGCCACATGCCCAAACCGGAACCGGCAAGGAAAAGACAACCGTATCCGGCATCTCCGACGATCATGGCGTAGAAGATGGTGAAAAAGATCAGGACACCGCCGGAAACATCCAGTTCGTTGTATCCCGGATTGATGCCGAGAAAGTCAAATAGGGGCTTTATCCAGCGGGTGAAACGGTTGTATTCAATGAGAACAGGGACATCATCCGAGGGCTCCGGATCGCGGATTAAGAGACCCCAACCTTGCTTTTCTGCTTCAGCGCGGAGTTTGTCAACGGCAGGGCAGGGGACAAATCCCTGCAGGGAAATAATTTTTTCGTGATCGCCGAAGGAATCGCGGACGCGTTCAAATTCCAGATTTCCCAGCTGATTTGCTTCAAAGTCTTTTACCGCGGATAACTGCTGAGCAGCTGCTTCAAGAGCAGAGGAGAGTTTTGATTTTTCAACTTCCAACTCTTCAATGCGGGAAGAGAGCTTGCGCGGATCATCATCTTGCTGCAGTTTGATGACAGGCAGTTCTTCTCTGCTGCCGCCGACGACTGCAAAATAGTATCTGCTGTTTTCAAGGGCAATCAGCTGACAAAGGGAGATATCCGGATTCTGTTGGACTTTTTCATAAGCGGTGCGATTGCCGGAACAGAGGAAAATTTCAATTCCTTGGGCTGCAAGATTATCCAGCAGGGACTTGTCAAAATCTCCCCACATTGAAAGAGCTTTCAACCTTTGACGGAGAGAATCCAATTCCTCTTCAACACGATTGAGCTTTTCAATATTTTCTTCAGCGTCTTTGCAGACGGCTTCACCGTTTGCTGCGGGAGTTGTTCCCGAGGGGGATTTGTGCATTTTTTCCAGAACACTGATCACCCGTCGGGTACTCAACAACTGTTCGTTGAGAGCAGAAGAAGTGCCGGAAACAGCTCCGAATTTTTCAAGCTGCATCACACCGAGAGACCGCAGTCCGGAAAGAACTGCATCTTCGTCTGCTGCCATTGCCAGCAGCGTGATTTTTTTCATCGGTACGATCATTGCAATAATTCTCTTTGTCTTAACAGATTTATTTTCTGATCTGTCCGGTTCCCCGGACGATGTATTTGTAACTGGTCAACTCGTCTGCCCCCATGGGTCCGGGGGCGTGAAGCTTGTCGGTACTGATACCGATTTCGGCACCCATGCCGAACTCTCCGCCGTCAGTAAAACGGGTGGATGCGTTGACGTATACGGTGGAGGAATCAACGTGTCCGGTGAAGTATTCAATATCTTCCGCAACGGAACTGAGGATTCCATCGCTGTGACGGGAACCGTAATGATTGATGTGATCCACAGCCGCTTTGACGTCATCAACGATGCGGACGGCAAGTTTTAAATCCAGATATTCGGCGAAATAATCATCTTCCGTTGCAGGATTTGCGGCGGGAACCAGTTTGCAGAAAGCTTCATCTCCGTAAAGAGTGACTTTGTTTTCTGCCATCTTTTCAGCAAAACGCGGCGCAAATTCAGAGGCAATGTCTTTGTGGATGAGCAATGTTTCCAGCGCATTGCAGACACCGGGACGCTGACACTTGGCGTTGACAATGATATCCAGAGCCATATCAATATCACAGGCTTTTCCGGCAAAGAGGTGACAGACGCCTTTGTAATGTTTCAAAACAGGCATGGTTGCCTGACTGGTGACTGCACGGATTAAACTTTCTCCGCCTCTGGGAATGATGATATCAATGTACTGATCCATTTTGAGCATCAGAGAAACGGCTTCGCGGCAGCTCCAGGGAATGAATTGAACTGCACCGTCGGGCAGTCCGGCTTCAATTGCAGCAGTATTGAGAATTTCAGCCAAGACCATGTTGGAGTTGAAGGCTTCTTTGCCGCCTCTGAGAATGACAGCATTTCCAGCTTTAAGACAAATGCCGGAGGCATCGCTCGTGACATTGGGACGGGCTTCGTAAATAATACCGATCACACCGAAAGGAACGCTTACTTTTGTGATTTCAAGACCGTTGGGGCGGACTCTTTTTTCAAGAACCTTGCCTACGGGATCACTTTGTTCAGCAACCGTCCGCAGACCGTCTGCCATGCCGGCAATGCGTGAAGTGTTCAAAGTCAGGCGGTCGATCATGGCGGTGGATAAACCATTTGCCTTTGCGTTTTCAAGATCTTTTTGATTGGCTTCAACAATTTTTGCTTCATTGGCAAGCAGGGCATCCGCCATTTTATTCAAACCGGCTTTTTTTACACTGTCGGGCAGGACAGCAAGAGCTTCTGCCGCCAGTTTTGCCTTTTTTCCCATCTGCTCAAGAATTGCAGACATTTCTTCATTCGTCATGATATTGCCTTTTGTGTTACTTTGAAAAAAACTCAATGTTAAGATAACACCTTTTTATCAAAAATTCAAACTTTTTTCAAAGAAAAAATCAGCGGTTTCCGGAAGTTCCGAAAACCGCTGCTGTTTATTTTTCCATGTGGAAGACTTTCTGCTTCACGAATTCTCTTATTCTCTGGAACACCGCATAAAGTGCCGGAACAAAGATGATACCGATCAGAGTTGCGACCAGCATACCTGAGAAAGTCGTGATACCGATTGCCTGACGGCTGCCGGCACCGGCACCGGAGGCAATAACCAGCGGGAACACACCGAAAAGGAAGCTCCAGGCAGTCATCAGCACGGCGCGGTAACGCATATCGGCACCCTGCATGGCTGCTTCTTCAACAGAGAGTCCTGCTTCGCGCTGCTGTTTTGAAAACTCAACCATCAGAATGGCGTTCTTTCCGGCAAGTCCGATCAACATGACCAGACCGAGCTGAGCATAAATACTCAAACTCATGCCGCATTTTCCGGCGAGGATCTCAGCGGGGGAAATTCCCCAGATAATCAGTCCTCCCAGCGCACCGAGGGTTGCGAATCCCACTGAGAGCATGACGGAAACCGGCATGGACCAGCTTTCATACTGTGCGACGAGGAAGAGATAGGCGAATATCAATGCCAGAGCCATCAGAAGAACGATCTGTCCCTGGTTTTCTTTTTCCTGGAAACTCATGTTTGTCCAGTTGACGGTGTACCCTTCGGGCAGTTTGATGTTTTCAATAGCATTCATCAATTCACTGCTGCTGACACCGGTTTTTGCCTGGGCAGTCACATCGGCGCAGGTCTGCTTGTTGAAACGCTGGATCTGACGGGGACCGACGATGAATTTAAATGTTCCGAGAGAACTCAGGGGAACCATGGCTCCGGACTTGGAACGGATCTGAATGTTCCGGGCGTTGTCAATCGCGGCACGCTCCTGCGCTTTGGACTGGATTTTTACATAGAACGCATAACCCATGAGGTTGAAGTCGTTGATATAATAACTGGCAAGCTGACTCTGCAAAGCTGCGAATACTGAATTGACGGTAACGCCCAATGCTTCAGCTTTGTCGCGGTCAAGTTCAAAGAAAAGCTGCGGGGTGTCGGCATTATAACTGGTCGTTGCGTAGAGAGCCTGAGGCTGACGGGAAATTTCTCCGACGATTTTTCTGGTTGTCGCAGAGAGGTCCTGCGCACTGACACCGCCGGGACCGCAGAGCATGAATGTTGCACCGCCGGTCACACCCAGACCCATGATGGCAGGGGGCGTAAAGCAGATGACTCTTGCTTCAGGAATCTGAGAGGCGAGTCCCTGAATTTTATTGAGCATGGCCTGCAGCTGCAGTTCAGGTTTCGTACGTTTTTCCCAGTTGGTCAATTTGACGATCATCATACCGCTGTTTTCAGCTTCACCTGTGAGGAAACTGAATCCGTTGACAGACAGAATATTCTGGACACCTTCCATT
>JAZQYS010000683.1:0-10032 GCA_045633645.1 Victivallaceae bacterium
ATGGCTACGATCCGACTTCTCTGCCTGATCCAACTTTGATGATTTCACCATGGTCAAGCATCTCTTTTAAAGTCCGCTCAATCATGGAAATACTTATATCAGGACAGATGTTGGCGGCAGTGTAACGATTTTTCTGTAAAATCGCGTATGTCGAAAGCGTAGAGTTATGCATAGGGCGCAAACCTGCGAGAATGGGGCTCCAAACTCGTCGGAGTCGGAGCGTGAACTGTGTGTAACTCGGTTGAATTTCTAAAAAAAACGTGATAAATTCTCTAAAAAACTCCTGAGAAAAGTCACAAAAAAGAGGATTTATCACAAATGGAATATAGCACAGAAAAAGAGATTTTGCGACCGATTTTGGAACATGGACTGGAAGGCATGTCCGAAGTTTTACAAAATTTGTTCAACATGGCAATGAGATTGGAACGGGAAAATGCATTGAAAGCCTCTCCGTACCAACGGACAGAAGGTCGAACCGGCTATGCCAATGGGGTTCAAGGAACGGCACATCCAGAGCCGTGTCGGAGAACTTGAATTGCAGATTCCACAGACCCGCAATGTGGAATTTTATCCCGGTTGCCTTGAACGGGGACTGCGCAGCGAAAGGGCAATCAATCTGGCTATGGCAGAGATGTATATTCAAGGCGTTGCCACCTGATCAGTCAGGAACATTCTTGAAAAACTTTGCTGACTTGAATTCCGTGCCATGCAAGTCAGCAGAATGCAAGTTCGCATATTCCAAAGAAAAGTATGGAAAATGAGGCGCACGAGGATATCAGGCGTATCTTCAATATGCCGAGCAGAGGAGACGCGGAGTATATGCTCAAAAAGACCGTCAAAAGTATGCCGGTAAGGCTTCGGAGTTTGCCCGATGGCTAAAATATGAGATTCCGGAAGGGTTGACGGTATTCAGTGTTGTGCCAGACTCCGTTGGAGTACGGCGCAAGCTGAGAACAACAAAATGAAAAGAATTTCAAAATAAGGAGTTGAAAAAACGGACAAGATGTATTAGATTATTTCCCAACCAAGAAGCTTTGCTCAGAATTGCCACGGCGCAACTGAATCGAATTGGATGAAACATAGTTCGGAGAGAGCAAGCATTACATCTGAGGAGTTTGCAGGGATTTTAGAGAATTTACAGAAAAAGTGTTACGCATCCCGCCGTCCACCCCAAGGTGGGAGGGTGAACAAACGAAAAGGAGAATTAAAATGAATGCCAACGAACAACTTTTAGAGGCTGTTGACAACCGGGAAGTCGAAGCAGTAAAAGCCGCTCTTGACGCCGGAGCAGACGCAAATGCAAAAGATAGTTACGGAATACCGGCTCTGCATCGCGCAATGGCAAACAGAGATATTGTCAAGATGCTTTTGGAACATGGCGCAGATCCTGACATCCGTGATAATGACGGAAATTGTGCGCTGCATAATGATTGCGATGAAATCTATCATCACGACCGCGATATTGCCAGTGCCCGTCTGCTGCTTGAACGCGGCGTAAATGTTGATACAAGAAACGATTCCAATGTAACTCCGCTGATTGACAACTGCTGGTGTGGTAACAATTCATTTGAATTTATCAAATTTTTGATCGAAAACGGTGCAGATGTCAATGCCCGGAGTGAAATGAACGTCACCGCATTGCACAGTGCCATATATGAGGCGCGAGTTGATGTGGTAGAATTGCTGCTTGAACATGGAGCTGCTGCTTCTGCTGAAGTAGAATCCTGGGAGTACGGAACCCCTCTTGAATTTGCGGAAAGAGAAGCCGAAGAATTTCCGGATAGTGAAGAGTCGTGTGAAGTTCTGAAGAAAATAAAAGAGGCAGTAGAAGCCTTGTAACAAGAACGTTTTTTACGCCTGATGCTTCAATCAGGCGTTTTTTTTTATTTTCAGGTTTACTTCGGACTCTTTTACAGTTATTATATCCTCAAAAAACTAACCAGGCGGAGGTATATATGGAAAATCAAATCGATTGGACAAAAGAGTGTGAAAAAATTGCGGCAGAAGTCGTTGAAGACGTTTGCAAAAAATTCGTCAACAATGAGGAGATCAAACTTTACATGTCACGCCCCATTCATTCCGGTGATGTTTACGGATTGCTTGCCCATACGCCGCTTAATGATGAATGGAATACGGTAATCATTGAATCTTCTGTCATCCCCCGCAGTGAAATTACTCCGGATAAAGAACGTTTGTATAAGTGCGCTCTTGAAAGTGCCTTGAGCTCCGCCAATCACCCGGATGTGATAAAAATCACTGATTTCAAAGAATATTGCCGCCGGATTTCCGAAAGTGTGGAGTGGTCTATCGGTACGGAACTTGCCGTAATTTTCAACCAAATTGCTATCGCCAATCCCGAAAAATACCCCATCCGGAAAACCCACGGGCACGCACGCCCCAAAATCGACCCGACCCGCATGGTAAAAGGTCTTGATATAGGAGATATTGATTTATGTTGATTTGTGCTTGACAAAGCAATAGAACAATGCTACGTTAATGCATTTTGATAAGACTATTTAACAGGAAAGCTTACAGTATGAGTTGGGAATATATCAGAAAAGTTTTTATTGAGTGGGTTAAAAAAGGAAATACACATGACGGATTTGCCACACGAGATGGCTTTGACGGAGATGGTTATTGTGCTTTTACTGCAATAAATACGAATCCTGCTTACAACGGCATACGAATAGTCTTGCGCAAAGGAGGCCGCGGGGATTTGGAGATTTATTCAGCACCGTTGATAAAACTGTCGGAGCTTAAAAATTACTGTAACGACAATGGATTCAAGATAGCTGACAGATGTTTTACCAAAACATACGGATCTTTTTCTTATGATGACATAAATACTGAACAAGCATTGATTGATCTTTTGAAGAAAATCAGAACTTATTTTAAGGATGATTTAGCAGAAATACAAAAAATTGTAGATTCTCATCCTAAACTGTCTTCTGACAAAAAAGAAAGAAATAATAACCGTCCCACGGTTTCTTCTCCATCGGAATCCCGTCAAATCATCTATTACGGTGCGCCGGGCACGAGCAAAAGCTATACGCTGAATAAAGATGCGGAAAAAATTGCTAATCAGGAACGGGTGACTTTCTATCCCGGATATTCCTATCAGCAGTTTGTCGGCACCTACAAACCATATATGGATGGTGATAAAATTGCTTATAAATTTGTCCCCGGCCCTTTGCTCCGTCTGTTGGAAAAAGCATTGAAAGCAGAAAAAGCAAAAGCGGAAAAGAAAGGTGTGGCGCAACAGCAAGATGGTTCAAACGCGGATCAGCAAAATGAATCTGAAAAATTCCTGCTGATCGTGGAAGAACTCAACCGTGCCGAAGCCGCCGCAGTATTCGGCGATCTCTTTCAGCTGCTTGACCGCAACAGCGACGGCAGCAGCGAATATCCCATTTCGGTCAGCGAAGATTTGAAACAATATCTCCGCCGTAAAGATGGAAATGATGTTGGTGTTTGGGCAAATGAACCGGAAGATACCCAAAAGAAACTCTCCTTCCCCTCAAACTTCTATATCTGGGCGACGATGAACAGTGCAGATCAGGGGGTGTTCCCGCTGGATACCGCTTTCAAACGCCGCTGGGATTTCAAATACTTCGGTATTGATGATGCGGCGGACAAACTTACAAATGATAAGCAGAAATTCTGGAACAAACTCCGGCAAACTATCAACAAAGCCTTGCAGGATCAATTGAATCTGAATGAAGACAAACTGCTCGGACCTTTCTTTATGAAAGTGGAAAATATTGATGAGCAAACATTCTGGGAACGTTTCTGCAGTAAAGTTCTGCTTTATCTCTATGAAGATGCCGCCCGGCTCAACCGCAACCGGATATTCCAGAGCAAAATCACCTATTCGCAGATGTTTGCCAAGTTTGCAAAATTCCGTGGTGTTGAAAAAAAATGGCAAGATGACCTGAAAAAAGTCTGGAATACTGTTTTTACTTTTGGTGTCGATCTTGATGGTGATTATCCGTGGCCAAAAGCAGAAGCAGAGGAAACGGAATCAACTGACCTCCAAGCAGAAGACAATGAATCCGCCGGAGAAGCGGTAACTGAAAATGATGAGCAGTAACATCATCTCTGATCCGGGGGTTATTCCGGTCATTCTGCAGGAACAAATGTGTCTTGACGGCGGTAAGTTTGACTTGCTGCCGGAAGATGTTGATAAAAATTCTTTTTTATCAGATTTGAAAAAGTTCCTGTATGATTTTTTCGAAAAAAAAGAAAAAGACAACACCGATTCTGGATTCAAGTATGTCGGTTTGCTGGAATATACTGCAGGCAAACAGAACTGTATGCTGTACTTTCTGCCGAAATATTACGATATGGCACAAGTCAAGTCGGCAAAAGAGATACTGGATAAAGCGGCTCCGGTCTACAAACATTTCAGTTTGGTTTTGAAAACGATCAATAAGTATCGTCTGGAAAAATCTCTCGCCATCAAAGAAAACCGCCTGCAAACACAATTGGAGCTGGAAACGGAAACAGTTGATCATAACAGTAAACTGGCTGTCGCCGTCACCTTGATCGAAGATTATCTGGCAAACGGGGTTTATACCAATATGAAAAACCGCCGTTCCCTGTGCGGCAATGGCGAAATCGACTGGCAGCATACGATCAATACGGTCGACCCGGTGATCCGGGATGAGGCACCTTATTACTTCGATTACTGGACGGCTGACCGCATTGTCAATACCGAAACACTGATTGCCCGTCTTCATGAAGCGATCATCAAAGATTGCTCTATTTCGCTTGCTCAATGGGGACTTGATGAGTTGCTGGAGTTGGAAACTCCCATGCCTTATGAGGGGGAATTGAGCGATTTCGGCGATAAAGATGGTATTGTTGCCATTATCAATCAGGAACTTTCGGTGCAATTCGTCACCCAAAAACAAAATCTGCTAAAATTGATGCGAACCTATGTTGAAATGGAAAACACCTCCATCACAGATGGCGTTTCCATGTTCGGAACCGGTTCGTTCCACGCGGTTTGGGAAAAAGTGTGCGGAAGTGTTTTCGGAAATCAGCTGTATGAGTCGATCGACCAGAGTTTATTACCGGATGAGCTGAAAAAAAAGCACATCGAGAAATGGTCAGATATCGAAGCCAGAGCCAAATGGAAGATCGGCGCAGGTGAAGAAATCGACGCAGAATCTACGGATGAAAAAGATGCCAGTAAACTAAGACCGGACTTTGTGGCATTGAATAGGAAAGAAAATATTCTCTATATTTTTGATGCCAAATATTATGTTCCGATCTTCAGCGATAGTGGCGTTAAAGGTTGTCCGGGGATTGGAGATGTAAATAAACAGCATCTTTATCAACTGACCTATCACCCGTTGATAATGAAAAACCAGTGGAAGGTCGTCAATGCGTTTCTGATGCCGGAATCACATCAAAATTTTCATGGTACTGAAAAGGCTGAAAAGATGGTGACAGCTTACTGTACTATTTTCAAGGATATTATGATTACTCATGAAAAAGGTGGTGGCACATTCCGTTTTGCCGATATCCAAACCCTCTTTTTGGACCCGGGAAAGTTGTTCGGATATTATCTGGACGGCAACAGTAAACTCCTTGAAAATGAGATGCTCAAAACGCTTGACCCGCTTTAATTGCCAACCGCCCGGCAGAGTTGTAAAAAACTCTCCCGGCGAAACCGGAAAAACTTTGCCAGGCAAGCCTGTTCTCTGGAGCAGAAACGGTTCCCCAATCGGGTCCTTTGTCCATATCAGGCCGCAGTTTGAATTTGCCGAAAAATTTGAATCCGGTCTTACCGGGGGAATCCTTTATTTTTCCATAACCGGATCAGAAGTTTTCAAAACGGAATTTTTTGCCAAAAATTCCACTCCTGAAATGCAAAGCTGTCATTTTTTCTTATCATCATCATCATCATACAAAAAATCCAACAGATAAGCCGTGGGATAGTCGACAATTTCTTTTACATCTTCCGGCTGCGGACTGTGTTGCTCTGCTGTAACCATATTGCATACGGAACTCAACTTTTGCCAGATTTTTACCATCGCGAGGGTATCAAGTTTGCAATACTCCAGCAATTGTTTTCTGACGATTACCTGTTCTTCAGCAGAGAGTTTTGCCATATTTTCAAATGCGGCTGACGCTTCGCCGCCATTGTGAATTCCATCCAGATTGTGGTAATCAAGTTCCGGCGCCTCAGGAAACAATGCCGGGAGCACCTGTTTGATGGAGTACGATCCCTGCATTGCCCGGCAGTAATAATGCTTTTTCTGAAATGGCAGCATCAGATCCTTGATGTTGCTGAGAATATCAAGCAAATGTGCTTTCAGATCCGGATAAAGTTCCGCAAGATGTGCGATACAACTTTTTTCAAATTTGGCATTATAGGCAATAATACATACGCCTTCGGGGATATCCCTGCACAGCTGTTCTGCAACTTTCCGGCGGGGATCAAATCCGGGGACCGCCAGAAATTCTGTGTGCTTCAACTTGCCGCCGGCTGATTCAATACAGTGCAGTGAATATTGAAATACGATTTGTTCCCTGGAGAAAGAGTTATCATACAACGGAATAACCGGCTGGAACGACTCAAAGTCAAGAAAATACAAGGGATAAGCGAGTTCTGATAAAAATTCCCGGATTTTATCTTCCTCGATATGCGGGGGCAAATCAAAAAGTTCATGTTCAATTTGCAATTTTGCGGCGGTTGAAAAATCACAATTTTTCAGATCTTCAAAAGAACTCTTTTTCTGCTTGTAAAATTCCAGTTTTTTCTTTTGAGAAAGTCGTCCTGTTATATCAAATACATTGGGGTTGGGCAAATGGCGGGTGCAATATTTCCAAAAGCCGCAAGCATAAGGTTCTGAACAATGCAAGCCGATATCATCAGCGGGTTCTTCTGTCTGCTGCATATAGGCGGTCAGCTTTTCAATATTGTTTTCGATTTCCGTGAATTTTTCTTTCGCAGAACCGGTAACGTCTTCGATGTTGAATAATTGCTGAATATCCAATTCTCCTGAACGGATATATTCTTTGTTGATATGCACGATGCATACTTTTTTGACATTAAAGCCCAGTTTGGTCAGTACATAGTTTTGATATGCTGCATCAATCCGATGGATTTCTTTAACTTCTCCGGAGCTTTTGACTTCGTAGATTTCAACTTCCCGATCGCCGAGATTTTTCAAAATATCCACACTGCAAAATTTTCCTTCAAATGAAAATGCTCCTTCGGCAATAACCGGAATTTCCTGAGTCAGCAAATCAACGGTCTTTTGAACCATTTCACCCGGCTCTCCGTAAGGAACCTCAACATATCCGCCCAACAAAGACATGGCAATATCACCGACTTTATTGCCGGTTTCCATCACAGATTGATGAACCATTGATTTGTCAAAAACTTCCGGCTTGTGCGTTTGCAGCCAAAGCATCTTGAAACACTGACAAGCTGAACAATACTTGGATTTTGAAAGGTGTAACATCGTTGCAATCTTCCTGTTTTTAATAAGTATAATGTAAATCAAATTTTTTTGTAAAAAATGAAAAACACTTTGAAATTTTCAGCATGATATTCCGTTTTCTCTTTTATAATCCGTATTTGGCAATACCGCTGATAACGAACAATAATCCGAATGGTAAAATTACATATTTTAAAACGGCACAAATCACTTGACCGGCAGCACCGGCAATATTAGCTGTAAGGCAGAGCAACCCTAAAGCTGCAAATCCGGGGAAAATGATTCCCAAGACAGAACTCCTTTCAGGCACAAGTATCCAATTCTACTTCGGTTGAAATGCGTTTCCAGATACGGAATTCATCGTTGATTTCAATCAGTTGAAACTCGCCGAAATAACGGTTACCGTCATTTTTAACCCAACGGCAGATCACGGAACGAACAACATTTTCGCCGTCGGCAAATTTATCCGCAGCCTTGTCGGTCGGATCAAGCCACTTGCCATTTTGATTGTTTTCACGAATGTAATCGACACAGTCTTTGCGGAAAAATCTGTTCCAGGTTCCGTTTGTTTCGGCAAACCACAAGGTGTGTCCGCAGCTGGTTTTCATCGTAGCATGGCGCACATTGTGAGGAAACAATTTGCCATTGTGATTCCGGAGTTTGAGGATGTCATTAAGATAGGCGGATTTGAGGCCGTGAAAAACAGTGTTTGTGACGGAGATGATGCTCATAATTCTTTTCCTTTCTTTAAAATTCGGGTACGCTTCGCGCGCGACTATTTTTATACTAACGATAAAGAAAGAAAAGTAAAGGTAAAAATAAAAAACAGAATTTCAGACAAGCATCAAATGCCGTGTCTGAAATTCCGTATACACTGCACGAAAGGAAATATCAGTCTTCGATTTTCCAAGTATTATCAACCTTTTTCAAGGTATGAGTTTCTTTTTTCTGTTTCTTTTTCACGGTATAAGTAACAGTGACTTTGGCTGTATTACCGGTAATTTTTGCAGTGGCAAATTTCCCCGCAGCCATAGGTGCATATTCTTCTTTTACATCTGACTTTGATGAAGGATTTTTCTTAACTGTCTCTTCTAAAAAAGAGATCATTTGCTGTAATTCTTTTGCAGCAAGGCACCTTTTTGCCGTGGCAAAATCACATTTTGCCATTGCAGCATAATACGCTTTGACAACCGCGTCCGGAGCTTGGTTGTTTTTTTCTGCGGAATGCACACTCAACGGCAGAAGAATGGCGGCGAAGATGGCGGCAATGAAGCCAATTTTTTTGTTAAACATTTTTCTCTCCTATGTTTTTTATTTTTTACCCAGAATAATCTGAGTATCAAACTGTTGTACTACTGAATAATGTATCACAGATCCCCCAAAAACTCAAATGTTGTTGAAGGCCTTGTTCCTGATATTGGGAGAGAACCGAAAAACATCTCCTGAAGTATTGCAGGGGGCAAGGTACCGGGCCTGACGAAACATTTATTCAAAATCTTCTTTTGTGTAGAGCAGACCCTTTTGTGCTTTTATTCGCCCCGGCAGTGTTTTCAGAAACTCCTGCAGCAGACTATCTTTGCGGCCGGGATACATCGGAATTGTCATGGTTCCTTCAAGTTTAGTTATACCGTCTTTATCATAGAAAGGCTGTTGGATTTTTTGTTTATATTCATCCAGCCATCGGTTATAATGTTTGATAAAATCTGCTTTCTGATTATCCGGCAGAGTTTTCAGATGAGCGTTGGCAAGCAGATAAAGTTCCACTTCGCCGAAAAATGCACACGTCGATGCCAGAATTGCCATATCACAGGTACGCCATACAAATTTTCCGCCGGATAACAATGAATCGCAAAAACTTCTGTAAATTTGAAGTTTTTCCATATCTTCAGCAAATAAGGGGGCTATCCTCAATTCATCGGCGACATTTATATTATCGGAATGTTTCGAGGCTGTACAGTTTCCGGATTTCACGATCCAAGTTATTCCGCTGCCCAGAAGTATCCCGGCAAAGAATGTAAGAATAAGTTTTTTTGACATATTTCCCTTGTTGATTCCCCTGATATGTTACCGATGTGATACCTGAAGAAATATCCGTCCGAATATCAAGAGAGAAAAGGACGGGATGTTTTCTTTTTTCTTACCGGGGCTCAATCTTCCATATATTGACTTTTGCCGGTCGGGGTTGAACCTCTGCCGCCGCTTGAAGTTGTGCTTGAGGAAGTTGTTGCCGGTCTTGGCCGACTCGTGGAAGGTCTGGCTCCAAGATTGCCGGATGAAGTGTTGGAAGAACTGCCGGAAGTCAACGCACCGGATTCCATATACTGACTTTTGCCGGTTGGGGTTGAACCTCTGCCGCCGGATGAAGTCGAGCTGGTGGAAGTTGAGGGCGTTGATGTAGACGGTCTGCTGACTGTGGAGTTAGACGGTCTGCTGACTGTGGTGTTAGACGGTCTGCTGACTGTGGTGTTAGACGGTCTGCTGACTGTGGTGTTAGACGGTCTGCTGACTGTGGAGTTAGACGGTCTGCTGGAAGCAGAGGACCCGCTTGATTGGCTGGGCGACACCGTGCATGTTGCCG
>JAZQYS010000684.1:0-2683 GCA_045633645.1 Victivallaceae bacterium
CAATCCGAAAACGGTAACTCTTTTTACTGCAAAATTAAAAGAATTTATTGCCATTGATGCAAAGACTCATCCGGCAGGACGCCGTCCTGAAATTTACTGCATTATGTCAAATGACAATAATGCCGACTGCCAATGCAAGGGCTGTCTTGCACTGGTTGAAAAATACAAAGGATATGCCGGAGCCTTGATTTACTTTATCAACGGTATTGCCCGGAATATCCGCAAAGATTATCCGGATATCAAAATCATGACAACCGGACACCTGAACACAAAAAATCCGCCGGTCGGTATCAAGCCGGAATCCAATGTCATGGTTGAAATCGCCCTGCTCGGCGGAGAGTATTCCGGAGAAAAACGTCATACTCACCGTTCTTATTACCACCCCGCCAACAAAGAACAGCGCAAACTCCTTGAAGATTGGAGCAAAATCACCACAATCGGCATCTGGGACTACTGGAATCTTTTTGCAGAGCGTTGGATATATCCTGCTACCAATGTCCTTAACATTGCAACGAATTTGCGTTTTTACAAAAAAATCGGTGTCCAGTTTGTCTTTGCCCAATGCGAAATACCTGAATACACCAGTTTTCACCAGCTGCGCACCTGGATCGGCTTGCGGTTGATGAACAACCTGAATCTTGACGAACAGAAAGAAATTGACCGTTTCATGGCTGCCTATTACGGCAAAGCCGCTCCTTACATGCGTAAATATCACGATTTGCTCCAAAAGGGAAATACGGCTCTTGACGGTTCTCTGTGCGACCTTCCCCTCAACCGCAGAACGGACTTGAATGACAACTTTTTCCGCACGGTCTTAAAATGGTTTGACGAAGCTGAAAAAGCAGTCAAAGATGATCCTGTTATTCTGGAACGTCTGGGCAAAGAACGCAACTCCATTGATACAGCACTGTTGGATAAACGCGCCATGCTGTCCAAAGATCTGGTTTCCAATCCCCAAGCCATCGCCGCAAGATTGAAAAAGAATTATGACACCGCCGTCAAACGCTACACGGTAAAAGTCAAACAAAAAAGACGTCTGGATGAGATGGCTGTGTACTGTCAGGGCGTTAACGCCAATGTGCCGCCGTTGAAAGGATTTGAAGATAAACAAGTCATTGCCGACTGTGCATGGCCCGTTCTGACAACGGATAAAATGTCCTCTGTTTTGACCGATCCTGAAGCCGCAGGCGGAAAAGCCGTCGGTTTCACTGAGAGCATCCTGCCCAAGCGGATGACACAGAAAGATTTGAACAAAATCTTATCCACTGACCGCGGACTGAACCTTGGTGTTTACGATTTTCACAATCGGGTTTATCTTGCCAAAACCTCTCTGCCCGAAGAAAAAATACCGACTGATGAAAAATATCACTGGTACTCTCTGGGCAGACTGACCTTAACTGAAAAATGTTTCCTCTGGCTGCACTGGGGCTGGCGCAGTCAGCTCCAATTGAGAGCTTATTATGACACTTCAAATCTCAATAATGATGTGGAAATTTTTGTTCACATTAAAGTCGCCGGTCCCAATATTGTCAAAGGTTCAAAGAAACCCAACACCTACGCCGTTGACCGTGTGGTAATCTGCAAAGCCGGTGTCGGCGGTCGGGGTCCTGTTTCCACACCGCTGCCGGAGCAATATAAAAACAGAAAAGTTTATGCTGACCTTGTCGGACTTTCTCTGCCGGTCTGGCGTGCAGACAAAGTTTACGATGCGGACTCCCAATTCGGTTCAGCCCTCTTCGTTGATAAAAAAAGCACGCACAAAGGCAGAAAATTCATGATCGGCATGTATGATGAACTCAACAGAAAAATGGTCACACGGATCATGCCCAAAGTTCCTCAGGATGAAAAGTATCATTACTATTCTCTCGGAGTCCGTAAAATTCCGGCAAAGGGGTATATTTTTGCCCACAGCTCCGGACTTCTGCGCGTTGCAACTAAAAGATGTGCCAATCTTTGGAATCCGGATAAAAAATATGAAGTCGTCGTTTCCGTTAAAGCGCAGGGACCGGCTTATGTTCCCAACTCCGGGAAAGAGGATGCCGTCTTTATTGACAGAGTTCTGATTCTGGAACCCGGAAAAGGGAAAAAGAAATGAAAATAAGTTTTCAATCAGAATATGATGTCATTGTCACCGGCGGCGGTATCGCCGGCGTTGCCGCTGCAATCGCCGCCGCTGAAAACGGTGCAAAAACAGCATTGATCGAAAAAACCGCCTGGTTCGGCGGGCTTGCTACGACCGGATTGATTTACTTTTATCTGCCCGTTTGCGACGGTTACGGTCATCAGGTAAGTTTCGGTCTCTGTGAAAAATTATTGAAGGCCTCTTTCAAATACGGTCCGGATTCATTGAATCACAACTGGCAGCAGCCCAATTCCGCAGGCGAAGGCATTTATGACCGTTACCGCACCACGTTTTCTCCGGCTTCTTTCATTATCGCTATGGATGAATTGCTGGAACAAGCCGGAGTGGAAATCTGGTTGGATACCGTTTTTACAGGATTTGAACGCAAAGATAATATCAATATGCTTTATCTGCGGAACAAGGGCGGAAACGGTCTTTTCAAAGCGCCTGTTATCATTGATGCAACGGGTGACGGAGAAGTTGTCCGTGAAGCCGGCGGCTCTGTCCGTGCCGGAGAAAATCAGCTGGCATACTGGGGATTGGAACACTGCAATCCCAATC
>JAZQYS010000685.1:0-1463 GCA_045633645.1 Victivallaceae bacterium
ACCTCTTTTCTCGTGAAAAGAAGTTTTCCCCTTCCCCAAGAACCATTTCCCCTTCTCAGAAACAGAGCGTATCAATGGTGATGGAGAAACTCCCGGGTATTGATGAGTGCCCAGGCAAGATCTGTCCAGACGCGCCAGCTGTGTTTGCGGTCAAGTTTCTTTCTGTACTTGTAGATTTTTTTGATTTCCGCCGCCGTCGGCTTGCGGGAAAGGATTGTAAGATAGAGTTCTTCAATGCGCTGATTGTCATTCATACGGCGTCTTTTGAAAATCGTCCAGGGCAGATTGCCGGTACGCTGATAAATCCAGTTGGAGTTCATCAGAAAGAGCCGCTGAGAGGCGGAAATATTGTTGTTGCGTTCAGAAAGAACTCCTGAATCCCGTGAGGGTTTGCCGAAGTTGTCAAGCGTGCGGCTTGAGATACTGCCGTCAGCGATTGTCACAGCAGGAGAACCCTTGGGCAGAAAGGTAAACGGCTCGGGAATCACACTGCTGTAAGACTCGTGTGCGCCGAGGATCTGACTGTAAATATCAACCAGAACTTCAGCTTCCAGACGGCGGAACGGATAGACGGCAAAACACTTTTCAGCTTCAGTCTGTTCAGCAGGAAGCGTTTTCCAGTCGGCACTGTAAGCGCAGCTGTTCAATATCAGACAGAAAAGTTTCTTGATATCGTAATTGGATTTGGTAAATTCTCCGGCAAGAAAATTCAGAACCTTTTCATTGCCATTATCTGAAGAGAAAAGTTTTCCGAAAAATCCCTGCGGCAGCGGCATATCATCAGCGGGGTCAATCAATCCTTTTCCGAAAATCCAGTGCCAGGCGCGGTTGGCAAAAGCCCGGGCAAAAAACGGATTATCTTTTTCAAGCAGCCAGTCGGCAAATACTGTACGCGGATCGGTCGCAGGGGAGTTGATTTCAAAACTCTTTCCGTCAGGAGTTACAGCGGTAAGCAAAACGGGATCAGGGTTGAGAAA
Organism: Victivallaceae bacterium; assembly: GCA_045633645.1. Lineage (GTDB taxonomy): Bacteria > Verrucomicrobiota > Lentisphaeria > Victivallales > Victivallaceae > UBA1784. The sequence goes on from JAZQYS010000685.1 coordinate 978, forward strand.
AACGATTTCCTCTTTCCATTCATCGGTACTCTTGAAAGAAATCCGGCTGAAAAATGCGGCAAATGCTTTTCTTTCATCCGCAGAAAGTTTATCGGTATTGATTCCCATAAAGGAGAAAGCCGTAACCTTGGCAAGTCCCTCAGCCGTTCTGACCGAAGAGGCTCTGAAAAAGTTGGCGGCAGGAACACGGAAGTTGCTGCCTGAAGCCGTTAAAAGTTCACGGGCAATCTCATTCCACGGACGGTTCTGCACGGCAGCATCTCTGAAATAACGGTGGTAACTTTGCACCGCATTGGGCCACAAATTGATGGGAAACTCGGATTTGATTCTGAACATATCCGCAAAACGCATCGCCATCATATCAGCATAACCGGGAGAATCCAGCAGTTTTGCAATAAGTTTGCGGCGTTTGTCTTTGGCTTTATCTGCCGTAAAAGCTCTCACTTCAGCAATCGTCGGAACTTTACCAGTCACATCAATCATCAC
>JAZQYS010000686.1:0-7265 GCA_045633645.1 Victivallaceae bacterium
CCCGTGTGATCACTTACCGCATTGCCTATATGCTCGCGTCGGGAATCGCTCCTGAAAACATTCTCGGCATGACCTTCACCAACAAAGCGGCAAAGGAAATGCGCGAGCGTCTTGCCAAACTGGTCGATCCCGAAGCGGCAAGAAAAGTCACGCTGGGAACATTTCACTCTTTTTGCGGCAAACTTCTGCGCAAAGAAATTGCCGCATTGGGCTATCTGCCCGGATTTACCATTGCTGATGAATCCGATCAGTTGGGTGTGTTCAAACAGGCAGGCGGTATGCTCGGACTCGGCGGGGAGAACTTCCCTTTCGGCGCGGCGTTTGCCCGTATGAGCCGGTGGAAGAACCAATTGGTTACGCCTGATGTCGCCAATAAAACGGCGGAGACCGAATTTGATGTGCTTGCCGCACAAATCTATGAAAAGTATCAGGAGTTGCTGGAACTTCAGAATCTGGTTGATTTTGATGATATGCTTCTGCTCACCTGGCGGCTTTTTACGGAGCATCCAAACATTCTCAAACGCTGTCAGGAACGTTACCGTTATCTGCTGGTTGACGAGTATCAGGATACCAACGGTGCGCAGTTTGCTCTTGTTAAAATGCTTGCCGGAGACACCTGTAATCTCTGCGTTGTCGGAGACGATGACCAGAGTATCTACTCCTGGCGCGGTGCGGATGTCGGCAATATTCTGGACTTTCCTTATATTTTCCCCAATGCGAAAGTGGTGAAACTTGAACAGAACTACCGTTCCTGTACAGCAATTCTCAATGCTGCCAACGTGGTCATAGGCAGTAACGGCGGAAAACGGCATGAGAAAAAACTGTGGAGTGCCATCGGTGAGGGAAGTCTTCCTAAAATTGTTGCCATTGATAACGGTGAGAGCGAGGCGGAATACGTCGCCAATATGATTGCTCAGCTGCAGCGTCAGAGGAACGAGGGCAAAGCACCGTACAGTGATTTTGCCATTTTGTACCGTTCAAACCAGTTGTCCCGGCAGTTGGAACAGGCACTGCGTTCAGCAGGAATACCTTACCGTCTTTTCGGCGGACAGCAGTTTTTTCAGCGTCGTGAAATCAAAGATGCGCTGGCTTATCTGCGTTTGATTGTCAATCCCAACGATGATCAGAGTCTGTTGCGGGTGCTTGCTTCACCGCCGCGCGGAATCGGTGCCAAAGCGATTGACACGCTGAAAAAGAAACGCATGGAGGAACATTGCTCCATGTTTGATACGCTGTGCAGTCCGGAGTTTCAGGCAACGCTGACAAAGAACGGAAAAGCGGGGGCAGAAGGACTTGCTCAAGTTTACAAAGATTTTGAGGAACGTTTTTCCGAACCCGGAGCCATTTCCGGAAAAGTTGCTGATTTTCTGATTGCCTGCGGTTATGTGGATGGTTTGCAGAAAATTTATAAAGACATCAATGATTCCGTGAAACGGCGTGATAACATTGACGAGTTTATTTCGGCGATTGCGCAATATGAAAACAAGGCAGCGGAGCCGCTGACACTTTCTGATTATCTTGAAGCCTGTTCTTTGATGGAAGAAGATGATCGTGATGATGATGCGGATAAGGACGCGGTCATACTGTCCTCCATCCACGCGTCAAAGGGATTGGAGTTTCCGGTCGTGTTCATTATCGCCATGGAAAAGGGTATTTTTCCGCATGAGCGCGCATTGGAAGAGGGCGCAGGTGACGAAGAACAGCGTCTTTTTTACGTTGCGGTAACGCGTGCCAAAGAGGATTTGTATCTTTTGCGTGCCAAATCTCGTATGCAGCGCGGCATAACCCGTCCGGCTCAGCCGTCTCCGTTTCTTGGACTTCTGACCGATGACGTCGCGCAGCGTTGTGAACCCGGCGACTTGCTCAAAGGCGCAAGTCAGGAAGATATTTTGAAAAAGTTTGAAGAATTCTACGCTCTCCTCAAAAAGAAACCGTAAAATTTTGAAAGAACTTGACCACCAGGCTGTTGCAGAACCGTAAAAAGTCAAGCAGCAGCCTTTTTTGTTGCTGTATGAAATTCCTGCTGTTGTAACGGGAAAAGTGGATAACAGTAAAGAAACTTTGGCCGGATTTTAAGAGGAAAAATATTTTTCTTTTGCGGCTGCGCTGCTGTGTGTTTTTGTTTGTTATGGTGAATATACCATGGAGTATGCCGGAAACTGAACAAAACTTTACCGAAATGGCAAAACTGTTGATTTTTCTCTGAGTACGGTTGAACAGTTGCAGCGTTATCCGGAAAGCGAAATCCGTGATCTGATGAAACCGGCATATCAGGCGACATGCCGGCAATTTTCGCACTTGAAATATTTTTCGCAGCAGTATTCCATCACATTACGCAAATCTTTTTGACTGTGTGGGATGGAAAGAAAAACAGTCGGGTGACAGCGTGCGGAAATCGAAAAAACAGTTTTAGTCTTGCAAAATAAAAAAACTATGCTACATTACTTTATCGGTTATGTTTTTTTATCCATAAAGGAGGATTGAAAATATGAAACAAACAGAGAATTTGCTTGAACCGGATATTATGCAATATATTTATCTTGATTTTGATGGTGCGGATACCATTTACCGGAATGAAGACCTTGATATCACTCTGAATATCAAAGTTGAATCTTCCGGTATGACAGAGGAACAGAAAGAGTATATCCTGACCTGTTTGAATAAAAAATTTGCAGACTCAGCAGTTTGTTTTACATTAGAAGAACCGGTTGCCGGAGAATACAGTACCGTTTATGTTGGTATGAGTGATGATTTTAATGCCTATGGGGCTTTTTCCGGTTTGTCAGAAACGATCGATAAAGGCAATCAAATCAGGAACGACAACGCATTTGTATTTGCCGACAATACAGCGGATATTGATGCAGTTGTTTCCGTTATTGATCACGAGGTCGGACATATCGTAGAAGGGATGGAACATGGCAAAAACGATGTTTTGGATGATTATGCCTATCCATTCAGCTATGGAACCATAACGTCATTCTACAACAGTTCTTCTGTTGAGATGGCGGACATGCATGACAACTATTCCTTCCGGGTCGCCTCAAGCGGTTATTACAATATCTGTTTGTCAGCCGCAGACCGCCATTTGGGCGGCACTTTGCGGGGAACCTCTAATGCCGGGATAAACTTTGTTTTTGAGGGAAAGACTTACTTGAACGGCAATCCTTTGCAGATTGACCGGAATACAACAACGACTGTTTATCTGTATTCGGGAGAAACGTATTACCTTCAAGTGTTACGTACAGGGACGAGTTGGTCGAGCTACAGCAAGTATGATTATACGATTTCTATGTTTGCTGGTTCCGGCGGTGGTGGCGGAGGAGGAGGTGCTTCCACGCGTTCTCCTGATCTTGCGGTGTCCTCCTTTACGGTTGTAAATGGCGTTGCTTCAGATAAAGCAGGCGCCAGCGGCTTTCCGAAATTTACTTTTACAGTCAAGAATCAAGGCAACGCATCTGCCGGAGCATGCAGCGCCTACATTTACAAGAATGGCAGTTACTATACCTCCGTAAAGATTTCATCTCTTTCTGCCGGTGGTTCAGCGACATATACTTATTCCGGCAGCAGAAGTGACAGCGGTGGCACTTATACTGTTGAAGTTGATGCATTGAATGTTGTCTCTGAATCGAATGAAAATAATAATATGTCGGCAAAGGTTTCTTTTGGCGGTGGCGGTGGTGGTTCTGCGAATCATAATAAACCGAATAATCCTGTCGTGATTCCGCCGGATGCAGATGCTGTGGATTGCAATTTGCTGGATAATGGTTGTTCACAGATTGTCGGTTGGGATAGACAGAAGGGGGCGGTCGGTTATGTTGCAACGAACGGCAAAACCGCCCCGCAATGGCGCGGTATTTGGGATTGGAGTGGCAGTGATGCTTCTCTCTGGCGTGTTGCAGGTGTAGGATATTTTGAAGGCAGTCAGGTGGATCATGACGGCATTCTGCTTTACAACGGTGTGAACAATACCTTTGCCGCCTGGACGGATCTGAATGATCCCAGTTACGGTTATGTCTCCCTTTGCCATGTGGAAGGCAATTTTAATGCGATGAGCATAGCCGATCTGGATGGTGCCGGGTATGATGATATTCTCATTTATGATGAAAAAGGTTCCTTTGGTGTTGTTCTTGACGGTACTGTTTACAAAGATATCTGGCATGTAGACTACAAGTATGAGAACGAATGGAATTTGCTTGGTACTGCATCTTTCGGCAATGAAAGAGACAGTATCCTTGTGGAAAATTTGGAAAACGGCCATCTTTACCGCTGGGACAAACAGACAAAATATTACAGTACGTGGGATTGGCAGCAGACGGATTTGGGATATCTCGGCAATGAGTGGGAATTTGTAGCCGCCGGAGATTTCAAGAACGATGGAGCAGATGATATTCTTGTGCGCAGAAAGGCGGACAATGGTATCTGGATGTGGGATAACGGCAAAAGTTCGACAGCACATTGGGTTGTAACTCCGGAGTCCGGTTTCAAAGCGGAAGCTGTTGGCGATTACAATGGCGACGGAAAAGAAGATCTTCTGGTTCGGGAATATAATACCGGTTGGGGCGGTGTGGGCTATTATGCATTTGGCGGCAGCCAGCTTTGGAACGATCTTAATGCCCGTGTTGAAACGGATTTGGAAAGCAGCTTTGCGGTAATCGCATAAAAAGCTGACGATAGAGGTAATTTCAAAAGTTTTCAACAGTGTCTGGAAACTCTTGTCGGGATCTGAAAACGGAGCGTTTGTGGTGGTTACCCACCGGGTAGCCACGCACAAACTGCCATTGCAGCGCGGCATACCCCGTCCGGCTCAGCCGTCTCCGTTTCCGTTTCCGGGACTTCTGCCCGATGACGTTGCGCAGCGTTGTGAACCCGGCGACTTGCTCAAAGGCGCAAGTCAGGAAGATATTTTGAAAAAGTTTGAAGAATTCTACGCTCTCCTCAAAAAGAAACCGTGAAACTTCCAGAAGAACTTGTTCCCCTGGCTGTTGCAAACCGTCAAGCGGTAAGCAGCAGCCTTTTTTATACCCCATGAAATTCCGGCAGTCGTTATTATGAGACCATTGACGGAAAGAAGTTGCTGAACTTTTTTATTCATCACTTGAAATAAATGAGAGGTATGTTATATTATAAAAATTCCAAGTATTACGAAAATGCAAAGCGTAATATCTGAAGTATTACGTTTTGCGGAAAAATAATAATGTATAGAGAGAAGTTATGAAGCAAAAATACCGGAATACAAAAAATTGGTATGATTCTTTCACTAACCGGGACGGCGCAGAGGTACGGATGAGTACGGATGGGGACGGAAATGTACGGAGAGGGGCGCCGCAGAAAATCCCGTATTCACAAAATACCCGGCATTCTTATAATACTTGCAAAGCAAGTGCTTCATACTCCGGAGGTGTGCTTCATATTCGCCGCAGGCAAATGCTTCATACGGCAAAGCCGTGCTTCACTCAATCAGCGTTTACGCTGATTGAACTGTTGGTGGTGATTGCGATTATTGCCATTCTTGCAGCACTTTTGATGCCGGCGCTGCAAAGTGCAAGAGAAAGAGCGCAGGGAATGGCTTGTGCGTCAAACGGCAAACAACTGGGTATGATCTATCTTTTTTATGCAGAAGATTACAACAGTTACCTGCCGTGCAGGGATAATTTGATCGGCGGTTTTACTCCTGCCGGAGAAAGTATCAGCGCAAAGAACTGGCTGGACGGCGTGGTTTTGTTTTATTTAAGCAGGGAAAATGCCTCCAAAGAGCCGGTGAAAGTGCTGCGTTGTCCGCAGGAAGATTCCAAAGAAGACATTACCACCAACTACGGTTTGAATTATCTTATCGCTACTGATAACGGACGGGGATTGAAAATATCTTCCCTCGCAAGTCAGAGCAAAGCAGCAATGCTGGTTGAAAATTACGGACATTTGTGTTACGGACATGATGTGATCAACACAAAACAAACCCACGTTACCGGTAATATCGGTCCCAATCGTGCGCCATATTTCCGGCACAATAAGCGTGCTGTCGTTATTTTCGCAGATGGACATGTTGAAAACAGAAGCAAAGAGCAGATTCCCTCTCTTGAGGGATATCCTGAAAAAGATACCGAGGTTTTGAAAAATACTTTCTTCAACATGGGGAAAGTGGATAACAGTAAAGAAACTTTGACCGGGTTTTAAGATGAAAAAAATGTTTTTCCTTGCAGTGCTGCTGTTGTGCGTTTTTGTTTGTCATGGAGAATATACCATGGAATATGCCGGAAACAGAACCAGACTTTTTAAAAATGACAAAACTGTGGATTTTAAATTGTGTGCCATTGAGCAGATGCAGCGTTATCCTGAAAGTGAAATTCAGGATTTGGTGAAATTGGCATATCAGGCGGCATGCGGACCGGCACACGGTGTAGTTGATAAGGAACGGGCATGGAAATATTTTTCACGGGAATTTGCAAGGGCGGGAACTGAAGATAATATTCCTCTTTTTGAAGTGATTTCTTCAGACTTTTGCCGGGTGAATCTGGGCGCATGGAAAAAAGCCGGATTGCCGGAAAAATGGTTGTTCAATATGTTTTGTGCCTCGGCGGAAAATTTGCAGGACAGCCAATCGGTTTTTGATAACTATATCAATTGTTTGGGAAAATTGCTTGGCAAAAGAAAAGAAGAGCTGGATAAATTTATGAAACAATACCGGGGCGGTGCTGTTCATCATTCGGCACATTACTGCTTGAAATACCGTCCGAGTTACCGTTTGGTGAATATCCGTTTTATCACGGCGTTTCCGATATTGTTTGCGGCGGCAAAGATGCCGGAAAAATCCGTTTCTGTCATTACCGTTGACGGAAAATCCGCCTCGGGAAAAACCACGCTTGCCCGGCAGTTGTCATCAATTCTTGAAGCAGAGGTCATACACATGGACGACTTCTTTCTGCCGCTGGAACTGCGTACGCCGTCAAGACTGGCGGAACCCGGCGGAAATGTTCATTACGAAAGATTCAAAACAGAAGTTCTTCCGGAATTGAAACAGAAAAAGTCATTTTCATATCGGCGTTTTGACTGTTCAAAAATGCGTCCGGGAGAAATGCGGAACATTGCAATTTCCCGGTGGCGCATTGTTGAGGGCGCATACAGTCTGCATCCGGAATTTGGGGATTATGCGGATTTAAAGGTGTTTTTTGATATTTCTCCTGCAGAACAGATGAAGCGTATCCGCAAACGCAACGGGGAACAAAAAGCTCAAATTTTTGCGAAACGCTGGATTCCGATGGAAGAAAAAT
>JAZQYS010000687.1:0-2244 GCA_045633645.1 Victivallaceae bacterium
CATAAGATTTTTTTATTTGGTCAGCATAAGAAAACAGAGCTTCAGGAGGTGAATATGAAAGATAAAAATTTTCCGCCGTTAATGGCAGGCACAGTACAAGCAGGGTTTCCGTCCCCTGCGGAACATTATATTGAACGGGAACTGGATTTGAATGATTTCCTTGCTTCCAACCGCGATGCGGTATATTATGTACGTGTAGCCGGGGAATCCATGATTGGAGCAAATATTTTTCCCGGAGATATTTTGTGCGTTGACCGCAGTTTGGATTTCTTTGACGGAGCGATCATCGTTGCCTCTATTGACGGCGGATTTACCGTGAAGTATCTGCGCAAAAACGGCAATCGGACTTACCTTGAACCAGCCAATGCCAATTTTAAGCCGATTTATTTTACTCCGGGACAGGATGTCCGTTTCTGGGGCGTAGTAACCGGAGTGGTAAGAAAAATTAATTATGCGCAGCAAAGACGGCACATCAATGAACCGCAACTGCCTGCAACGCAAGTCATTTCCAACAATAATCCGGGAATCAGACTAAACGGAACTCGGGAAAAATACCAAGAAAAACTGGGCGGCAAATAAATGAAAATGACAGGTCTTTTGGATTGTAACAATTTTTATGTTTCCTGCGAAAGAGTTTTTGATCCAACGCTGAACAACCGTCCCGTGGCGGTGCTGTCCAATAATGACGGCAGCTGTATATCACGCTCCAACGAGTTCAAAGCGTTGAATTTACCCAAGCGGATACCGCACTATATATTAAAAGATTATGCGGAAAAACTGAATATCGCGTTCCGTTCCAGCAACTATTGTTTGTATGGCGATATGTCAAACAGAGTCATGCGTATCTTGCAAGGTATGGTTCCCGAAACAGAGCAATATTCCATAGATGAATCATTTTTCCACATGGACTTTGCCGATGATTTCAACTATGAAAAATTCGGAACAGAAATCCGAAAAAAAGTTCTCCGCTGGACAGGAATCCCCTGCGGAATCGGCTTCGCAAAAACCAAAACTTTGGCAAAAATTGCTAATCACATCGGCAAGAAGCATCCTTCCGGGATTTTTGTTATGCCGGAAAATTATTTACCGCTGCTGAAAGAGTTGCCATTAACCGAAGTATGGGGAATATCGTGGCGGTTGGAAAAACAACTGCAAGCATACGGCATTCGCAACGCCGGAGATTTGGCACAGTGCGAAAGTTTTGATATAAAAAAGAAATTTAATGTCATTATGGCACAAACGGTTCTGGAACTGCAAGGCATCCCGGCTGTTCCTTTTGAGGAATTCAACGGGAGCGTCAAACAGATTGCATTTTCCCGCAGTTTCTGCAAACCGACAACATCAGCTGATCATATCCGGGAATCGGTATTGCATTATACCTCCGTTGCAGCAAGCAAATTAAGAACCTTGAAAGAAGTGGCATCTTTTATTTACATTTATGCGTATTACACAGCAGAATATGTTGGTGATAAAAAGCTTCCGAGCGGGCATTGCGGACATGTCATCGGATTTGCGATGCCGCTGTCTGAACATTTGTCAATGACAAAGTATATTGTTCCGGCAATAAAAAAAATCATTGTTCCCGGCAGACGGGCAATGAAAACAGGCGTTATTCTTTTTGAATTGTCCCCGGCTGACAAAATACACTTTAATCTTTTTGAACAGCCGGACGAAAAAAATATCACTCTGGCAGAAACAATGGATAAGCTTAATTATCAATACGGACGGAATACTATCTTTTTAGCCGGGGAAGGCGTAAAAAGGGAATGGACGATGAAACAAGACTATCTATCCAGACGGTTCACAACCAACTGGAACGAGATATTGGAAATAGAATGATTTTTCATAAGATTTTTGAAAATATATGGCATTGCGACAACTACTTTGCAAAATTCAAGGAAAGATGATTTGCCGCTATTTTCCGGTCGTGGAAATATGTCACGATGCAACTGTAAAAATCCAGGCTTGTCTTTGAGCGGCTTGACAAAGTACCAAAATGGTAATTCTTCGGCAGTTACCTTGCTGGTAGCTGCCTCAAAATTCCAGTTTTTGCCTTTTTGCCAATCCATCTCAAATCCTGCACCATGTTTTTAGCAGCCGCATCTCTTATGATATTCTGTCCAACATGGCGATTTTTCTATGGAAACGGCTGACAAATCACCTTTCGATTAACTTATGCCGACTTAAAATCGAAATCTTACGCCGTTTTTCAAAATTCCGCATAAGATTTTGGAAAATATGCCG
>JAZQYS010000688.1:0-2185 GCA_045633645.1 Victivallaceae bacterium
TGTTGATACAAACGGAATCCTCTCCTGCGTCAGACGGCGGACTGTCGGTATACAGAGACTTGAGAGCGTAAAAATAAAACCATCCGCAGGAAAGTTGAGAATGACTCCGGGATTGTTTTTGAATTGTTCCTCTTCAAAAAAGAGAGAAAGATGTTTATAGTGGTGTTGTTCCAGAATTTCCCGGACCCGGGGCATTTGTGATACGGCGGCGCCGTTGTTGACAAACATGATCGTACCGTACTTTTGCCGGTCCGGAGAAGATACAACAAAAGTTCCTTTGCGATCCTGTATGACAACCAGTTTCTTTTCTTCCAGATTCCGCAATGCCTTGATGAGAGTGACAGGATGAACGCCCAGGGCAGCAGAAAACTTCCTGATTCCCGGCAGTCGTCCGGTATACTCTCCATCAAGAATTTTCTGCTCGAGGATTTTACTCAATCCAAACCAAATATTTTCGTTTCCGGCCATATACAAGGTTCCAGTCAGTTGATTTTACTTGCTTTATTCATAGTTTATCAACTGTACCATACCTTTGTCAATGGTCTCTTTGAAAAAAAAGAAAAATATTTTTACAGCGGACCTGCCAATGGCAAAACACTGCCGCACACGGCAGTTATTTTCTTTCAATGAGGACAACGCCGCGTTTTGCGCCTTTGACGAGGATTGCCATATCAAACTCATTGAAAATATCAATGCCGAGCATAGCTCTGATGTTCATAAACGCTGCCGCCTGCTGATAGAGCGTATGTGTAACAAGTGCGCCCTCACCGTCATATTTGAATCCGCAGGGAAATTCAAGGCGGACTTTGTAAACATCCAGATCGGCATGACACTGCGCCATTGCCAGCCATTCGTTGTAAGTCCTGATTTTTTCACTCTGCGGCTCGCCGATCATTGTCATACGGGCACCGCTGTCAAAAAAGAAACGGCATGATTTTCCGTTGAGACTTCCTTCAAGAATTGGCAAATTATCATCTGCAAACTCAAAAAAATGTTTGCCTTGCACCGGGATTTGCTCATCTGAAATGGTCAGGGTATTTCCGGCGAGGAGACAATCAAAACCATCCATGGGGTTGAAAACCGCTGTCACCGCACAGCCGTTGATTTCCATATTGATAAATTGTCTGAAAAACACAGACGCCTTGGTCTTCACAGAAAAGGAACCGATTTTGCCATTGACGGATGCGGAATTTTTTCCGAAAGGATTATCAATGAATCCGGTATCAAACAAGACATATTTTTCGCCATCGTTGAAAAACAAACGGTCTTCGTGTTTAATAATTTCAAAACTGACTTTTCCCATAGATTATATCCTCTCTATTGTTGTATTATCCGAAAAACTCCTGTAAAAATAGCGACCTATTCTTCGTCATCCAACCCGCCCCAGCCGCTGAACACAAAATCATCAGGGAGACTGTCATCCAGAAAGGAATCAAATCCGTCATTTCTGCGGGAACGGTCTTCCGGCCTCCTGCTGAGGGAGCTGCTCCTTACACCGGGGTTATCGCCGTTCAAAGCATTCAGAAAATCATTGAGCAGTGCGTTATTTGATTTGCGTCCGAAGAAATCCATTTTAAAGCTCCTGTTGTGTTTTAATCTGCGTTTAATATACAGCCCGAGAGTGGACATTTTGCGTCCCTGCAATTCCCCGGCAGAAAAAATTTGTAAAAAAAATGATTTTCTCCGCAGGTGGATATTTTTGTTATCGCTTTTCGCGCAAAGCTCTTTTTTAAATGACTTTTGCTGTTTACCCCGCTTGAAAAAAATTGAACGCAAGATATATTAACGTTTTCAGAATGAACAAAGCAAAATCCGGAGAGAAAAAAATGGACTTCCGTCAGGCACAGCCGTCGGACGCAGAACTTCTGGGAAAACTCAGAGTCAATATGCGCCGTGAACGTGAAACAATCCCCCCGCCCGCTGATGAGGCAGGGTTTCTTGAAGAAAATATCAATTATTTCCGCACAGCCCTCACCGCAGGAAGTTACATCGGTTTTATCGCCTTTGAGGGAAATACCGTTGCCGGAACCGGCGGTATCTGTCTGCATATACATCCGCCGAGTTACAGCGTTCCCAACGGAAAAACCGCCTGTCTGCTCAATATGTATACCCTGCCGGAATTCAGAGGAAAAGGCGCAGCAGGAAAAATCCTCTCCCTTCTCATTGAAAAGGCAAAAGAAAAAGA
>JAZQYS010000689.1:0-11149 GCA_045633645.1 Victivallaceae bacterium
TACAGAAAGGTTATTCGAGATGAAAAAAGAAACAACAGAAAGTACTTACAACAATTATTCCATTATGACAGACAAAGGAAGGGGATTGAGTTGCGATACTTCAATATTAAGAGAAATTGAAAGACAGTTCAATTATGCAGAAGAAAGTAAAAGCAAAGTATTTTTTATGAGATATGATGTAAGAATACCAGAAGGGATGTATATTGAAGATAACAAGACTTTCAGAGACTTTCAAGCTAACTTTATGAAAAACTTATCAAGACAGGGATTGAAGCCGCAGTATATCGCAGTACGGGAACAATCCAAAGAAAAACACCAGCATTATCATGTAGCACTTCTTTTAGACGGACAGAAGACTCAGAGCATCCACAACCACATCCAGACAGCAGAAAGATTGTGGGATAGTGCGTTGGGATTGAAACCCAGAGAGAACGGTTACGGACTGATAGATGACTGCACGACTTCCCGAACGGGAGCGAAACAGATCAACGGGGTTATGTTACGCCCCGATGATCCGGATATGGAATCAAAGAAAGATGACTGTTTCCGCCGGGCATCGTACCTTGCCAAGACCAACACCAAAGGCAACGCTCCAAAGTTTAAACGGGAGATGTTTTCTTCAAGGATCCCCAAAAAAACAACTTGACATTGTGCGATTTTATGATAAATTATATACTGAAAAGCAGAGGTGGAATGATGAAAATATCCGATAGCAGACAACATAATTTTTTCAGAACTCACAGGGTTTTTAATACTGATGAGTGGGAACGTCATTGTTTGCTTTCCGGACACCACAGCCGAAATCAACTCGCAAAACTTACCAGGAATGACAAAATACGCAAGATACGCAGGTGTCTTTATTCTGTTGTCCCGGATGGCGTGGGAAGTGATTTTACCCCCCCGGCATTATTGACTGCGGCTAAACTTACTCCGGATGCAGTATTGGGATACCGTTCGGCTCTCTCTTTTTACGGCATGTCGCGTAATGCTTATTCCAGTCACACCTTTCTTTCCAGTCACCGGATAAAACCCTGCACTGTCAACGATACTTTGTTTCAGCCCTGTCTGCCTCCCAAAAGTTTACAGGATAACAATGTTTTTGTAGAGGAACAGCAGATGTGGAACACTCCGGTTAAAGTTGTTGCCAAGGAACGGTTGCTGGTTGACTTGCTTGATCGCATGGAGCTGTCGGGAGGCTGGGAAGAAATAACCAATGCCTTTATGTATGAAACTGATCTTGATTGGGAAAAGATATTGGCGTATGCAAAGATGCTTAATCACCCGGCAACAAATGCACGATTGGGATTTATGCTGGAAAAGTTTCAGAATAGTATGCAAGTACCTGAAGAAACCTTGGCTGCCCTGGAATCCCTTACGCCTCAAACGCCGGAGTTCTTCTACCGTTCCAATCGCAAGGGAAAGTTTTTGAAACGCTGGAATCTTTATGTTCCGGAAGAAATGATAAATTCAGATGAGGATGAGGGTGAATACTATGAATTTTGATGAAAACACCATCAATAGCGTACATCAGCAGACCGGTTTTGATCAGCTTTACATTGAGAAAGTCCTCAGGCTGTTGGGGATTTTAGAGTTGTTTTTCTCCAATGAGGTGCTGAAAGACAAATATGCCCTCAAAGGTGGAACGGCGCTGAATTTGTTCCATTTTCAGTTGCCCCGTCTTTCCGTTGATATTGATTTGAATTATCTTGGAGCTGACCGTAACACAATGCTTGCTGACCGCCAGGAACACGAAAAAATTTTAAGTGAACTGCTGCTTGCTAACGGTTACAATTTGAAGCGGATACCGGAAGAACACGCAGGCGGCAAGTGGCGGCTGGGATACAGAAGTTATTCAGGCATCACTCAAAATATCGAACTTGATCTTAATTATATGCACCGCATTGCATTGATGCCGGTTAAGAAATGTGCATCCTTCCCGCTCGGTTCATTCGAGGCAGTTGATATTCCTGTACTTGACATTCACGAGTTGGCTGCAGGAAAACTGTGTGCTCTGATTGCCCGATGCAAACCGCGTGATCTCTTTGATGCGTATCAGTTGTTGAATCATGCAGAGTTGGAGCAGGCTGTATTGCGGAAATGTTTCGTTGTCTATGCTGCATTCAATAAAGTTGATTTTTCTGAAGTCTCCGGACTTGAGGAGTTGAAATTTGATACGCAGCAATTCCGGCAGGAGCTTATGGAGACTTTGGCTCAAGGTTCTGTGAATGAAACTCCGCAGGCGTATCTGGAAAAATTATTGACCGGCTGCCGGGAAAAACTGGATGTTATTCTGCCATTCACAAAAGAAGAGTTGGAATTTCTTGTTTCTGTCAACAAACGGGGTGAAATAAAACCTGAATTGCTGGATGCATCAGGTCAATGGTGTGACTCCGTGAGCAAACACCCCATGCTGCAATGGAAAGTTGTCAATGTCCGCAAGCACTATGGGCTTTAACTTGACATTGTGCGACGTTGCGATAAAATCAAGCAGTAATATGTTGAAGTGATACAGTCCCAGACGGTGTCAAACCGTCTGGGACTGCTTGAGCTTACTGCTTTTCGTCGTTTTCTGTTTCGGAAATATCATCACTCAAAATAAATTTGATCACATCGGTGTTGCGGTAGCGAACGCCGTGGCCGACATATTTTCTTTTGAACGGCAGGTAAGGTTCCTGCTTTTTGAAGTTTGCCAGGCTGACCCCAAGCATCTGCGCGGCTTCCTCCATCGTGATCAACTTGGGTACGACGATTGGCAAGGGATCTCCTTTTGCCGCGATGTGTTTCAGTTGTGCAATGATCTCCCGGTACTCCGGAAACGGGATCAAGTTTGATTCGGTAAGAGGATGCAGGATTTTTCCAATAAGGGTGACAGTTTGCTGACGAATTACATTGTTGTTCATTACATGCGCCTCCTTTCGATTTGCGCATGTGATATTTCATCATTGTAAAATTATAAAGTAACGGCGGTCAACAGAGGCTTTGAATACCTATTATAACTGTCATACCTCGCCTGTTTGCAAACCGCCTTGTACCGCCTCCGGGGACAGCCTGAGGCACAGGGAAAGGGCGGTAGTAGATTTTGGATTTTAGTCATCCGGACACGGACTTTTGAGCTCAAATGTCCGGATCCCCCTATCCGTTTCGAGGTAAGTTTTGTCCACTTGACGATAGCCAAAGTCCAACTGACAGCAGATATTGTCCGTTCCATAACCGCTGTTGTCCGTGCGGCAGGCTTTGAAAACCGGCTTTTTTTACATACGAACTTGCATTTTTGATCAAAAAGGAGTACATTAATTGCAGGCATCTTTAACAAAACGGATGCTGAAAAAGCTGTGTACCAGGTGGTGCTGTGAAAGGAAAAAGTCTTTGGCAGGTGTTGTAAAAAACGCTTCCCGGGTGTTGTAAAGAACACCTCAAAGGCTCTACTGAAACAGAGGGTAAAAAAGGTGCCGTTTCAGTACCATTTCACAACGCAAGAGTACCATTTAGTACCATTTTTGCCGGGTTTCCATTATCCGTGAAGTTTCAGCTGAATACGGGAATGGAGTCTTGACAATCAATGGTTTAAGAGGTCAAATAAGCAATAAAACGATTTTGCACAGGGGCGACACCAGCTCCACCATAAAAAATTCCAGCCGCTCATTGAGCGGCTTTTATTTTTTATGGTGGAAATGAAGCCTGTCAAGGCTTTTGCTTCATGCACCGCAAGGTGCGCTTCATACGGCGCAGCCGTGCTTCATATTTTGCGGCATTGCTGCAAAATGCTTCATAAATCCACCTCTTCGCAGGCTATGCCGCAAAGTTTACAGACTTTTACGGACCTTTACAGACAAGGGGATGAAAATTTGTCTGTATCTGTCAGTCGCAAAACACAATGGTTATTTTTCTGCTTATTTTGTCAAAATCCGTTTTTTTCAGGGTGAAGAACGCCGTTTATAAAACGGAAATTATAGCTTGCTGAAAATAACAATATCATTAATAAAACCAAAGTCAAATGAGGTTCAAAAAATCAGTCCATGTTTAGTACACAACCAATTCTTTCTGTTTTTTCATTTTGCAGGGTGACGAGTGCCGTTTGTTGTAGAGAGGCACGTTGTTTCTCGTATGACAACATCAACAGAAAGGAAAATCAAATGGAACTTGACAAAATCATGTCAATGCTTCAGGGAAAAACAGAACCCAAACTTGTCAGATTTATTTCCGACAAAGGTCCCAACAGCTGCAAAGCCTGTCTGAAACATCATGGAAAAATTTTTCGCGCCGATGCCCGGGATAAACCGAAGTTACCTATTCACCCCAATTGCCGCTGTAAATATGAAGAAGTAAAAGAGTCCGATGCAAAAACACAATCATCAGACCAGAATAATTCAAAAATTGGACAATTTTTGCGCAATTTTCCGGAAGCTGTGCAAAATACTTTGGAAATGAAATTTCTTGCAGCAGGGACAGGAGAAATGATTGGTGGAGTAAAAATTGCGTCTATCCTTACTACCGATTATAAAATATGGGCTGCCAAAACTCAGAAGGTTGTTTTGGCATCTCAAAAATTGAATTTGGAGGAAAAATTGGATATTTGCAATAAACTTACAGAAGCACTTGCAAAAAAAGATATTCGTACTATTTTAATCATATATAAAAAATACAAATGAGGGAAATATGAAAAGAAAGTTTCTGATATATCTGCTCACGCTTATATTGCTGCTGCCGGGAAATATTTATCTTGTTTACCATTATTTCATTTGCGGTCTTGCAAAACACGCTGACGTCATGCTGGAAGGGAATGAAAACAATTTTCTTTACCGCTGGAAAAACAATGCTGCATCGCTTCTGGTTGAGAACGGCAATATCGTTTCCGTCGGAGGCGTTTCTCAAAAGAGTTTTTTTTCCTGGGCCGTTATCGGAGGTTATTTCGTGCTGAACTGCAATAATGCAATGGCTGTTGACTATAATCAGGACTTTCTTACCGATTATATCCGGAGGCCGGATGGGAAAATGTACATTCAGCTGAATGGCAAGTTTATATTGATTGAAAAGATTGATCTGATAAATAAAACTGTAACTTTTCCGGATGGGAAAGCGATGGTCTGGAAAAATAACCGCTGGCAGTAAAGCGTTTTTTATGAATGTCATATACTATTTGTCCGCAGTAATGAAAACGGTCGGATTGTTTTCTTTTCTTATTGCAGCAATGTAACATAACCGGAAAATTTGGAGGAAAATATGGATATTCCGTTTGGTATAAAAATTTTTAACTGGATTTACGAAAGCGGCAAATATCTGCTGCCGCTTTTGTTTGTTTTGTGGCTGACATGGCTGTTTGGTGTGATCATTTTACGCAAGCGGAAACAGTTTTTGCTGACTTCGGCTGCATTTTTGATTCTTTGTATGCTCAATGCGGCTTTTACCTGGAGCGGCTGGCATTACCGGATGAAATTGTACGAATGCTATGCCGTTGTTCAGCCCTCATCCGCAAACGGGGAGAAAACTTACAACATCAACCGTATGCCCGCAGATGTCCGCAGAGAATACGCAAAAGACGGTTACCATCCGCGCAAAAGAGGCGTCGCCGCTCAAATTGCCTGGCTGGTCATACTTACCCCTGTCACACTGTTGGTGCAGGGAATGCTTTATCTGATCTTTTTCCGCCGTAAAAAAGGAGAAAATGCCCCAAACATTCCGCCCGACGGTTGGGAAAATCGTCTGGCGCGGGCTGGATTTTTTATCGGAGCCGTTATCGGTATTTTGAATTTCCTTTTCGTTGGAAGCGGAAATATCTGGCAGCTGTGGTCTTGTATCCCGCTTGCTCTTGCCCTGCGCTTCGGCAATTGGAAAAGCTGGCGGATTCCGGCACTTGTGCTGACATTGCTTTTTATTTGGGGCGGAATTGCTTCGTGCGTCCGGGATATAAAACTTACTGCCAATCTTAAAATGCTGCAAAACATGTATCATAACCGGGCAGGATTTGATTTTGAAAAAGTCTTTCCCTCCCTGCCGGAAAAAGTTGCCGTCGGCGCAGAAGGCAGCGGCGGCATGCGGATTAAAAGTTTGGACGGAACCGACACTCCGTACAAACAATTTTTGAGTGCCCTTCACGCCAAAGGTTTCACTCCGTTGCCGGAAAAAACAGTTGTCTTGCGTTTCAACGGCAGAGAAGATACGCAAAAACAAATCATCTCCGGCAAAGCCTTTTACAAAGACCTTGGCAAAGGCTTCGGCGCAGTTGCCGAATACACCGGGAAATACTGTGCGCTCTATATCATCCGCGGATTGGGAGAATGAAGTCTCTGACAACCCGAACACTGAAACTTGAAAACAGCTCTTTAAAATGCAAAATTCCGGTGAGGACAATATTGAAATCTCCGGGAATAAATTTGTATTTTGCAAACTCGATACTAAATTAGAAACAGGCATCTTTAACCAAAACGGATGCTGAAAAATTATGTGCAAACCGGTACTGTAACAAAGGGGAAAAAAGGTGCCGTTGCAGTACCGTTTGGCAAAGCAGGAGTACCATTTAGTGCCATTTCTCCTTGACTGTTATGGTCCGCAGAAGTGGTGGCCTTGTCAGAGCAACTTGCGGTGGGAGATCATTGCCGGGGCGATATTGACTCGGAATACCGCCTGGACCAATGTGGAAAAGGCAATCGGGAATTTGCTTTCCTCCGGTGTGATGTCGCCGGAGCGTGTTCTGGCGACACCGGATACGGAATTGCAGGAGTTGATTCGTCCGGCGGGATTTTTTACGCAGAAGTGCGTTTATTTGAAAGCGATGGCGGCGTTTATGCTTGAGCAAGAATCCGCCTTTGAACAGTCGGCTGACGTGTGGGCTTTGCGGCACGAGCTGCTTGCGGTAAAAGGCGTCGGCAAGGAAACGGCGGACAGTATCTTGCTTTATGCTTTTGGCAAGCCGATTTTTGTCATTGATGCCTATACACGGCGGGTGGCGGAGCGGCATTTGCACCTTGACGGAACTTTGCATTACGACACTCTGCAAAAGATTTTTATGGATGCTTTGCCTGCCGATGTAACCATTTACAACGAATATTACGCCCTGATCGTGGCTCTTTGTAAAGAGTCCTGTCACAAGTCTTCTTACGGAGAAAATTTGTGAAAAAATCGCAAATTTTTTATAAAATATCTTCAGAGAGGACACAAAAAGTCCACTTACAGGTGTTATATTACAGCAAATCACATCCCCCTGCATGGTTTTAAATGGGGATTTTGATTTTATCGGTAATCTGCCATCACTTTTGAAATTGGATTAAGTAAACGGTTTTTATAAAAAAGGAATATTGCTCATGTGTGAATCAGAAAAAAAAGATCGAATCCGGGGTATGTTGTGGGGATTGATCGTCGGAGATTGTCTCGGTTCTCCGGTTCAATTTATGAATATGGATTCATTTCCCAAGGTTACTGAAATGATTCCCTGCGGTCACTTCAACACTCCGGCCGGCTACTGGACCGATGACGGAGCAATGGCGTTATGCATTATGGAAAGTGCCGTCCGCTGTCAAAAATATGATCTTGAAGACATTGCAGATAATTTTATCCGCTGGTACGATGATGGATTTTGTTCCAGTCTGGACTATTCTTTTGATGTCGGAAGTGCTACCGTAATGGGTATCCACGGTTTTAAGCGCGGAGAGTTGTGCAACGGATTTGAAGATTCACAGGGCAATGGTTCAATCATGCGTTTCGCTCCGAGTTTGCTGCTTGACAACGGCGATAACCGGATAATCCATGAAGTGAGCGATCTTACCCACAACAGCTGCAAAGTGCGAGAAACGGCAGACCTGATGGCGGAGATCTGCCGGACACATTTATCCGGAGTTAAAACGCCCTTGCAATCAGAGTATTCAATGCGGGAAGAGGTAAATAATTCCGGATGGGCGGTTTCCACGCTGCAGGCGGCATTGTGGGCATTTCACACAACTGATAATTTTGAAGAGGCTCTCATTGCCGCAGTAAATCTCGGTGGCGATGCCGATACCATCGGCGCAGTTTGCGGACAGATTGCCGGAGCATATTACGGTTATTCCGCAATCCCGGAACGGTGGCTTGCTGTCATCAAAGACCGGGAAAAACTGGATAACCTGATCAATGATTTTATGGCTGTTTGCCCGAAATGACTTCAGAAAAAGTGTAATATTCCGGAGTCCTTAATCGCATTTTTCAAAACTGCTGATTTTGCATTGGGTGTTTTTCGATTGGAAAAATCCTCCGTATTTTTCACAAAAAATTTTACATATATCCGGTAAAAGCGAAGATGCCGTTGTTTTTCCGGATTTTCCAGCCGGTATCCGCCGGTTTGCCCCGGGATTACCCGAATTGCGCTGCTGCGGATAATTTATGGTACAAAACGCTCTTGCAGAAACAACAATTTGATGCTACATTAAGAGGATTTCAACGTTGAAATTACAACCTCATAATGAAAAGGCAAATCCCATGAAAAAAATTATTCCCGTTGTCGCAATTTTGTTTTGCGCCGCCGCAAGTTTCGCCAAACCGACTCCTGACGCCGCGCTTGAAATGTTGATGAAAGGCAACGCACGCTTCGTTGCCGGGAAATCCATCCATCCCCGCAACACCCCTGCTCGCCGCCAGCTTTCTGCGGTGAAAAATCAGGGTGACTATGCCTACGCAACGATTCTCGGCTGTTCCGACTCCCGGGTGCCGGTAGAACTGATTTTTGACGCGGGAATTATGGATATTTTTGTCATCCGGGTACCGGGAAATGTTTTTCAGACAGATGAGATCGCCGGAGCTGAATATGGCGTTGGTCACGTTCACACCCCGGTGCTGATGGTGCTGGGCCACACCGACTGCGGAGCGGTCACCGCGACGGTCGGCATGACGGATAAACATGGACACGCTCACAAACTGGAACGCAATATACCCTCTTTGCTCAAGCCGATAATCCCGGCTGTGGCTGAGGCGCGCAAAAATCGCCCGGATCTCAAAGGAAAAGCTCTCATTGAATACGCATCTGAACTTAATGTCCTCCGGGAAATCCGCCAGCTCTTTCACAACAGTGCTTCCATCCGTGCCGCGGTCAAAGCCGGAAAGGTCAAAGTGACGGGAGCAATCTACGATATTGCTTCCGGGAAAGTCGTTCTGATGGAACAGAAAAAAATCGACCGGATCTTCAGCGAAGTGGAAAAAGACCGTTCCCGTTCCACTAAAGAGTTTGCCGACTGACATAGCACGGAATGTCTCCCGCCGGAATGATTTGTTTCCGACGGGATTTTTTTACTTGCAGACACTTCTCATTCTGTGGTGGTTTCACGATTTGAACCGTTGTACCGATTTGAGGCAGGAACTATTCTGTGATTTGATCCGTTAAAAAGTCTTCTTGCAAAGAAATTTGTTCAAAAAAATTACGGATAAAACGGAACATATAAAAATGAAAAAAATAGTGATTCTCGGCAACGTAAAGATTCCTGGATCATTGATGGCGAATACATCCGGACTCTGGCGGAACGATTGAAATTCGCAGATACTGCTATCCTGCCGGATTATCCGTCAATCCTTTGCCTGTGGCGCGCATTGAAACGCATCACATCGTGAACGTATCAATGAGACTCTGCAAAATTTTCACGGAGAAGTCATTCGTTTGAAGTCTCCTGCCGAAGCAAAACGATTCCTCGCCGACATTGACAGGCACGAAAATCAGTTAAAGCACCTGATGGCGCCCATAAAGTCAAAATGCGGTGAAATTTGCCCGAAAATCATTTCTGATCTTCTTTGATCCTGCCGTCTTCCATAACATATATGCGGTCAAAAACATCTATGGCACGGTGATCGTGCGTTACCACCAATACGCCGGTGTTGTGTTCGTGGGCGACTTGTTTCAAGAGTTCCATAACTTTTCGCCCCATTACGCTGTCAAGTGCAGCGGTGGGTTCATCGGCAAGGAGCAGTTCCGGAGTATTTGCCAAGGCTCTGGCTATTGCCACCCGCTGCTGCTGTCCACCTGAAAGTTCTTTGGGCATAAAGTTTTTGCGTTCACTCAAATCAAACTTTGCCAGCAGTTCTTCGGCACGCAGTTTTGCCGCTTTGCCGGAAACATCGTTTATTTCCATAGCCAGACGCACATTGTCCAAAGCACTTAAAAAGGGCAGCAGATTGGCTTTCTGAAAAACAAATCCAATGTGATTTCTGCGGAAAGCACGGATATTGGTTTTATATCCATTGTCAAAAACAGTTTCGTTGCCGATAATGATTTTTCCGGAATCAGGTTGTTGTATCAAGCCGAGACTGGTCAACAAGGTAGACTTACCTGCCCCCGATGGTCCAAGCAAAGCGGCGATTTCTCCGGCGTGCAAGGTCAGAGAAACGTCATTCAAGGCATGGACGACAGTGTTGCCTTTGCCGTAGGTTTTGCAAAGTTTTTCAGCAATAAGTGCAATGTGTTTCACGATAACACCTCCCCTGCATTGGTTCGCATTGCCTTGATGATTCCGGCAATGCTGGCGAGAATGGATATGCCGATAACGATTCCGAAAAGCAGCCATAAATCACCTGCAACCAGCACCACCCGGCGGGGAAAATGGGGATATACCCATTGACCGAAAAAGCGGGCGATTCCGAATGCCAGAACTCCGATGGCAAGCGATTGCTGTATAATCATACCAATAATGACGCTGTTTCTGGCTCCAATAAGTTTGAGCATTGCAATACTGTGAAGTTTATCCAGAGTAAGCGTGTAAAGAATGAGCGTCATAACCACCGTGGAAACGGTAATCAAAATTGTGCGGAAAAGCAAAAGCTGTTTACGGGAACGTGCCACAAAACCGCTTAACATAATTTGCCGCTGTTCTTGCGAAGTGTAGGCAGTTATATCGGGAAGAGTTTTCAACTTTGCCATAATTTCTTCAATGCTGTAAGCGGGATTAACTTTGAGCAGCACGGCACTTATCTGCTGCTCCGGCAAGGCAACCGGACGGCTGTTTTCGCTTGAGAGCGTTTCGCCGTGATCGACCGACGTATTGCCGTACACAGAGTTGTCAAAACGCCGCAGCCGGGCGTTTCTTTCATTGCGGATGGCTTCTGCCGGGGTATCAAACTGGATGGCAAGGGCATCGTTGAGGGAAACAAATACCATCGCATCTCCGGCGGGGGAGTTCATCCGGTCAGTAATGCCGACTAC
>JAZQYS010000690.1:0-4001 GCA_045633645.1 Victivallaceae bacterium
ATGATCGCGCGGCGGCATTCATACTTCTTGAAAGCCGTGTCCGTCAGGCGGCGGGCAATGCGGCCTCTGCGCTCCAGCTTTCGCGTGAACTGCAGGAAAAATATCCCGATACTCCCGAAGCGGTTGAAGCCAATTTCCTCTGCGGAAACATTCTTGCCGATCTCGGAGAAACCAGTCTTGCTCTGACGCATTTCAAGAAAGCTGAAAAACAACGGGTTTCCGGCATTTTTGCGGAAATCATTTCCGGCAGGATTGCGGATTGTTCGCTCTCACTCTACACCGGCAGTGATTTTGACCGTCATTTGGTTGAAGATGCCTTGAAACGGTATCTGAAACTTGCAGAAGAAGCAAAACTGCCTGCGGTGAAACTTCAGAGTATCTGCAAGGCGGGCAATTGCTATGCCCGTATGGGAAACCACCGCAAGGCGGTTGAGAATTATGAAAAGACGCTTTACTTTGCCGCGTTGCTTAAAAACAACCATTTTCAGCCGGAGCCCGTCTGGTGTGCGCGTGCTGCTTACGGCGGTGCCAGAGCTGCATTCAAAGGCAGAAAACCCGAGGGGCTTGTCCGCGCACTGCGGCTGATACGGCTCTATGAAAAACTTGATCTGCCCGGAACCGGAGAGGATTTCGGAACACTGCGCAAGCAGCTGCATGATGCCTATAATTTGCTTAAAAGAAAGGGAAAATAACAAATGTTTTTACTTCGTCTGATCCGGGACGGCGGTCCTGTCATGTGGATTATTTTGATTTGCAGTATCATTTCTCTTTTTGTTTTTCTCATGAAAGTATTTCAGTTTCACCGTGAGGAGATCAATGTCCGTGAACTTCTGCGCGGTCTCTTTAACGTGCTTAAACGTGAAGGACTGGTTGAGGCGATCACCCTCTGTGACCATACCCCCGGACCGGCTGCCAAACTGCTCGGCGCGGCAATTATCGCCTATCAGCGGGGAGATGAAGATATCCGTGCCGCCGTTGATGAAGCGGCCCTTGAGGAAATTCCCAAACTGGAACGGCATCTGAATATTCTTTCGACCCTCGGTTTTGTCATGCCGCTGATCGGACTTTTCGGAACGGTTATCGGTATGATCAAGGCCTTTGAAGCGGTGCGTGTGAGTCTGTCTTCAACCGCCATTGCCGGAGCAGTTACCATGGCATTGATTTCCACCGCCGCCGCCCTGGCTGTGGCGATTCCCTGCTACATCGGCTACAATTACCTTTTGAGCCGTGTCAACACCATTACGCTGGATATGGAAAAAGCCGCTCTGGAAATTACTGCCTTTTTTGAACGCCGGCGGAAAAATAATCCGGAGAATAAATAATATGCCGCGCAATGATTTGAAATTCGGTTCCCGCCGTTATGCGCCGAAACTCAAGCCGAAAACAGGCTGGCCGGAGGTGACGGCTCTTATGGATGTATTGTTCATCATGCTGTTGTTCTTTGCGCTTTCCGGATCCTTTGTGCGCATTTCCGGTATCCGCGTGGATCTGCCCCGTTACACGGCGCCGAATAAAGCGGACGTGGAACGTTTGGTCGTCACCGTATCTCCGCCTGAAGTTCCCGGAAAACCCTGTCAGGTGTACTTTCAGGATAAACTTATGACGATGGATATGCTCAAGCAGGAGTTTTTCAAACTCAACGACTCCTCCAAACGGACAAGCATTGTTGTTTACGCCGACCGCAGTGTGCCTTTTGATACGGTATCTCAGGTCATGGCTCTTGCCGGTTCGGCGGGAATTTCAGGTTTCATCGCTTTGGGAACTCCTGATGTCAAGCGTGAAACCCGTTTTGAGCAAAGGTAAAAATTATGCGGAAGTGGCGTTTTACCCGTCCGGCGGCATCGCCCTTTGCTGCAGCTGCGGCGGCTCTGGCAATTGCTGTCGCCGTTCATGCTCTGTTTCTGCTGCCCGGATACCGGACAAAGGAACAGGATACTGAAGCAAAATCGCCGGGTATTCAAATGCTTAACGTTTCCTCTTTTTCTCCAACGCAGCAGAATGATTTTCAAAACTGGCTGGCAACTCATGATCCGTCACAGATTGCCCGGAGCAATTCCAGATCAGGTTACACTGCCGTTCTCAAAAACAACAAACAAATCAATGTTCATATTGAACCCTACCGGATGGCTGAAATCCGCACTCAAATCAACCTGACTGCGTTTTCTCCCGTCCCTGCCGGAAAACTTCCCGTCAAAGATCTTCCTGCCGTTTTTGAGCAGAAAACTCTCCGTCCTGAAAGAAAAGTTCTGATTTTTGATGAATCCGGCAAAAGGATTTTTTCAGATACCGGTATCATTCCCGGACGTCTGGGCAGCAACCGTTCAACCGTCGTCACCGTTACGGATTCCGGAAAAACTGCGCAAGTTATTGTCAACAGCTCCTGCGGCGTAAGAGAACTGGACCTTGCCGCACTTACTGCCGTTGCAAAAATGAATCTCAAAACCAGAACCACTCTGACTTTTGTCTGGCCCGGGAGAATGGAAAAATGATTGAACTTTCTTACTCCGAAGCTTTTTTTCTCTATCTGCTGAGTTGGCTTATCCTGCTCGGGCTGTTAGCGTGGAGAGAACACCTGCGCAGCAGGAATCACCACCGCAAAATTTTCAGAAGCAATGTCTTCCGCTGCAGCAAGTGCAATCATACTTTTGTTTCGGATTCTCAGGTCAATCTTCACCGCTGCCCCAACTGCAATGCCATTTGTATCCGTCACCGCCGGAGAGACGGTATATGAGGTCAAAATCATGAAAAGTTTATTGTTTCATGTGAAAAATTTGTCCAAGTGCGCTCTTTGGGCAATTGTAATTCTGCTGCTTTCAGGCTGCTGTCTTTTTGATCCACTCCCTGACGGCAAAGCTCCTGACGGCGCAATTCTCAGCAATGCTCCCCGGCAGGATTTTGATGTATCCTCTGCCGTCAACTACATGACGACGTCGTTTTCCATTCATCTTCTGACCAATCCTCTGCCGGAAAACGTCATTGCCATTGATGCCGATAATGAAACCCGCACCGCCGCCTCGGCTGTTCTTGAAGAACTCAGCCGTATCACCGGCGTTCAGCGGAAAAATCCCCCCTGTTCGCAGATCCTTAAAAGCCGTGCCGGTAAAGATTTCTGGGAGTTTTCCCTTGATGTCAACGGCAGGAACCTTTGGAAAGAACATCTGCGCCTGACCCTCATGTCCGGCGCAAAAAATCAGGAAAAAGATAAAAAATGACCAGTTCCATGCCCCGTAAATTCGTTTATCCCGGTCCCCAAGCGGGATTTTCTTATCACAATCACAGCAACTGGAGCGACGGCGTGTCCTCCATGGAAGATATGTGCCGTGCCGCCAAAGCCGCAGGATTGACCGAATTCGGTCTTTCTGACCACTTTGTCATGCATCCTGATCCCGAAGAAAAAAATATTGACTGGGCTCTGCCCGTTGATAAGCTTGAAGAATACATTGCCGCCCTTCAGAAGCTTAAAGCTGAACTTGATGATGACAATTTTACCCTCCGTATCGGTCTTGAAGTTGATTTCTTCTTTGAAAATGTTGATGAAGTAACAGCGTATCTTTCACGTTATCCCATTGATTATTTGATCGGTTCCGTCCACTATGTCGGACGTTTCCCCGTTGACCACAGCGCACCCCCCTGGGAAAAACTTTCTGCTCAGGAAAAAGAGGATGTCTGTCAGGAGTACTGGCGCAAAGTCCTCGGCGCCGCTTCATGCGGTAAATTCCTCTTTCTCGGTCACCTCGACCTGATCAAAAAGTTTGCCCTCATTCCCGATATGCCGCGCTTTATGCCGCAGGCCGAAAAGGTCCTCGATGCCGCCGCCGCCACCGGCACCGGTATTGAACTGAATACCTCCGGATGGTTCAAACCCTGTCAGGAACAATATCCCTCAAATGCCATCCTCTCCGCCGCTCAGAAAAGACGCGTCCCCGTCGCCATCAATCCCGACGCTCACGATTCCTCCCACGTTGACCGCAACTTCAAAACCGCCGCCGATCTGCTTCAAT
>JAZQYS010000691.1:0-2860 GCA_045633645.1 Victivallaceae bacterium
GTATATTCCGGCAGATGGCTCACCTGACTGTAACAATTCAAATCAAAAAGCTTGCGGGCATTTTCTCCTGCGGGGGTGTCTTCCTGCAGAAGTTTGAACCACAGCACGGGACTGGTGTGGTGCAAATTGGCATGGTATTCGGGATACCACACGCCGCGTTTCATGCCGTTACGGTAAGTTTCAATCAATCCTTTACCGTCCCAGCCGGGAGGAAATCCCTCATCAATGGCAATGTCGTGATAACGCGTAAATCCATCCGCTTTGATTTTCGCAAAATCAGGATTGCCGACGCTGGTAAAGGCGGTAAATACCGGATGAATACCGTCTCTGCCCTGATGTTTTTCAAGGACTTGGTAAATACCTTCCAACTCTTCAGGGCTTTCAAGTTTGCAGTAAACCGGACCGCTGGGCGTTAATTTTGAAATTGTTTCGCACAGTTCTTCACGGGGAACGACCTCCGCCGCGCCCCAGTCGTCGCTTTCAATCACGACAGCGGGAAAGCGTTCCGTATCCAGCTCAAAACGCCGGACCGTTTTCATTTTAACTGTTGCCATTTTTTCTTCTCCGTAAAATTAAAAGAAATTCTTTTTCAGGTGTTCCCGCATTGCTTCATACGAACAGAAGCATGTCCGGGGTTTGAAAGGCAGTTCGCCGCTGTCCAGATACATTTGTGCGGTTTTTTTGTTCAATCTGCCGTCGGCAGTAACGAATTGTCCGAGGAATCCCATATTGGCATAAATGCCTTGATGAGGTTCCTGAGCATTATCCTGCCACTCCTGCGGAAAAAAGGCGAGAAACCGCGGATTGGCGTTCAGCCAGCTGAAAGTCCGCAGGGTGTCAAAGGCGTGAGCTGCTTGAGATTCATCCAGAATGGACATGAAGTTTTCAGCCAGATAGCGTTTTTCATTGAGAAACGATTTCGGCGCAACGCCGTTCCACATGTGGACAATACAGACATTGGGTTCAAGATCGGGGTGCGGACCCTGCCAGCGCAGCGACATGCCCGGCTTGAACAACGGATTCCAGACCTGCGCAGAAGAACTGTTTGCCATGGCAATTTTTTCCAGTTCAGGACGGAACTTTTCCGCCGCCTGATCAAGATTGCTGTCGGACTCTTCAAGGAAGGCAAGAGCTGAAACAGGATAATCACTGCACTCCGCTGTTGAATTACGCAAAGCCCAGGACAGCATGGTATGCTTTTTCAGGATTTCAGAAAAAGCTGTTTCAGGATTTGATTTTTTAAAAACTTTTGCGCTTGCGACGGCAAAATCAAAAAATTCCAGACAGTTACGGGCAAATTCTTTGTCACTCCACATATAAAACACCTCAAAAACTTAAATGATCCAGCACAATTTCTTCGTGCAGAAGTTCAATAATAAGCGAAACAGTTTCATCCTCATCAAGTTCACCTGAGAAACACCGGGCAAGCAGGGGGTAGACACAGCTGTAAAGCCGGTAAAGACCCTCAGAAGAAAGCCGGGGATGAACAGCATTCAAAGAAGCTTCTTCAAGACTTTTTACCAACTCTTCAGGCAGTTGTTCCGCCATGGAACGGCGGATGGGCAGAAAACAGGACTGTTTCATAAACACCTGCTGCGCCTCTTTGCTCTGAAGAAACTTCAACCACAGCAAAGATTCCGGGAGCAGTCCTGTGCGGGCGTTGACGGCAAGACACTCGCTGACCATTATATTTACGCCGCGCGTACAGGGGGGCAATACGGAATAATGCCAATCTTTTTCTTTTCCGATAATGGTATTGATATTTGAATAATATCCGCAGATAAAATTGTTCTTTTTAACATTGAAACTGCGGAGAGCCGCCGGATTATCCCAGAACAGAAGTTCGCCGTCGGGCGACACGCAGAGTTTTCTGATAAACGTCAGAAGTTCATGAAACGCCTGTTTTTTTTCAGGCAGCAGATCTAATTGAAAGGGTTCACCCAGAAACAGGCAGATAAGACTGTAAAATCCGATATTGAACGAACCGGGGTGACGCCGTGCAATTTCAGGAGTCTGCCATGAAAAAGCGGCTGTTTTTCCGCGTTCAGCGGCAAGCGGCACGCTCCACGAAAAAGGAACGGCATAAAGTTCATTTTCCACACGGCAGTTTTTCCAGATACCGGGAAAGAACTCATCTTCGCAACTTTTTGCAAGAACGGGATAATCTTCAAGTTTGAAAAAGCGTCCTCTGCGGGCAAAGGGGGCTACATCCCGCCCGTTCAGCAGCACAGTATCATAAGGAATCTCATCATTTTCAATACGTTTGAGGGTGTCAATCTGAATGATTTCAACTTCAGTCCAGGGATACCGCTGTGTAAAACGCCGTACGCACTCTTTGAAACAATCCTGCATACCGTCATTGAAATAGTTGTGCAGAAAACGCAATTTGTTCCGTACGGGGCTGCTGAAAACCTGATCAACCATAAAGGAACTGCTGCCGGACTTGCCGACTTCAGAAAGAGTTGCTCTTGCGGTGTTGATGACCGTGCCTTTTTTTCCTGCAAAGCAAGTAACGATTCCCTGCTGTTCCAGAAACTTTACCGCACGGTTCGCGGTCTGGAGATTGACTGCATATTCTTTGGCGATTGCCGACATCGCCGGAAGTTTACCGCCGGGATAAACACCCCGGTTGATTTTGCGTAAAAGACTGTCGGCAAGTGCCTCATATTTCGGTTTTTTCATGATAATAGCCGGTTTTATAATATATCATTACGCTTTTATTATACATCAAAAACAACCGCATGTCAATACCCGTCTTGATTTTTTTTGAAAAAAACACAAAAAGATAAAAGATAAAAAACTGTATTCATCCGGCTGCTTTTCAACGGGAGCAATAGATGTGAAGTTGCAAAACTTGCGT
>JAZQYS010000692.1:0-2916 GCA_045633645.1 Victivallaceae bacterium
TTCAAGGGTAAAGTAATTACAATACTCCTCCATCAATTCTGCCGGATAATCTTTGCCATTGATTTCCCGCAAGCCCCGATGAATAATATTCTGCACCGTTTCAGCATCAGTTTCTGCAAAGCGGCGGATAGTAATTTTTTCGTTCATAAAACACCTCGCACTTATAATATACCATTTTTGCAGTCAGATACAACCCGCGAAACAAAAAAGGTGGGGAGTTCAGAAAAGTTTTTCTTCGCTGAACGATCCTCTTTGTGAATTTTGAAATTTCCTGGGAGGGTGCAAAAAATCATTTCTCCGCAAAATGGCACCAACCGTGACCTTTTTAAATATATTTCATCATAGAAGAAATACAAATAACTCTGATTTATTTTTCAAAAACTCCGCAAAGCAAGGCAAAAAGGTGAGTTTGGATGATTTTCTTTTGAATTTAAGCAGAAAGAACCGTCACAGCAGTCTTTTATCTGCTGCGCTGCGGAAAATTATGTGTTTAAAATTTATGCGGCTTTACAGCTTCTGCGATACCCGTGCATCAAGCCGCCAAGAAATAAAATTTCTATCAATAAAATTACAAATGACAAATGAAAGATTTTTGCCGTTTTTGTCAAATTTCTTTTGTCAATGCTATGTGTTCTGAGTTTTTCTGAACAAAAGTGTAGTGATTTTCAGAAATTCATTTCACAGCGAAATTCTGAAGTTTCAGCCTCAAAATGCGTTTCAGAATGGCGGGGGAAGATAAAAAAGCCAGCCGCCATTTTGTGGACCATGTGGACCCAATGGACTCAAAAAAGTAAAGTTGTCCATATTGTCCATTGGGTCCATCAGGTCTATTTAAAGTTTTTTACACATTTGACAACAGGTGTTATTCTGTCTCTTTTCAATCCCGTTTCCCTGTCTTTGGGATTTTTCTGCGTATTTTTGTCACAAACCGGCGATGAACGCTATTTTTTGGTGATGACAACGGTTATTTTACCGGCATCGGGGAAATTGATTTTTTCAATCGTAAGCAGATTGTTTTTATCAATGACCGCAGTTTGTTTTTTTCCGTTGACAAGCACTTCAAGCTGAGTGCCTGCGGGGAATTTGAACTGCTGACGGCGGCGCAAAGTCATATCAGCTGTAACAGGATAGACGATACCGGGATAGTTGATGCCGACGGCAATTTCGTAACGGTTGGGAGAATCTGTCTTCAATTCCCAGGAAAATCCGCGGTTGATCCAACCCTGAAGATCTCCCTCTTTCGGATTGCCGCTGCCGTAATTTCTGTTGTCAGTACTGTTGCTGAATGCCGGATAACTCTTATCCAGACGGTAACGGAAAAGTGCCGCAAGATTTTTATGGATTTTCATATCAGCAGGAGCCTGACCGGACATGCCGTGTCCACCGTTGTTCCAGTAGACAGTGAACGCCTGACGGGCTTCGTTGGCGGCACGGTAGAACGGCGGATTATTGACCCAGTGAATGGACATATCCTGTCTGCCGTTGGTCGCAATAATCGGTGTGATATCCACCGCCGGACGGTTGATGTTTGCCGCACCGTCCACAAAGGGCAGCAGCGGACGTCCGTCGGGCAGAACTGCGGGATTTTTTTCCGTGAATTTACCGATACTGCAAATCAAACGGGTGATGGTATAACCGCCGGGCTTCTGAGCTTTGCCGTTTTTATCTTTGGGAATCGTTTTCCAGGTATAACTGTAAACAGGAACCCAGGCGGCAGCAGCGGCAAAGACTTCAGGATAACGCGTTGCCAGCTGGATGGCTCCCGAACCGCCCATGGAACCGCCGGAAACATACGTTGCCGCAGGATCTGTTCCCAGATATTCCTGCGCCCAACGGATCAGGTGGAGAATATAACGCTCCGTATAATTGTCGCAGACAAACTTCGGTCCTTTGATGGAGCGGGCAATATCGGGATTATATCCGAACCAGAATGTCGAAATGGCTTTGACCCGGTCACGGCTGTCGGAAATTTCAGATTTATTCATAATACGTCCAATCCAGACACGGTCATTGAGAATCAATCTGACGTCATTTTTTCCTTTGGAAACAGTGAATTTAAAGGGGATACCTTCACGCCAGGCAAAATCTCTTGAAGAATAAATGATATGTGTTCCCAGAGCTCTGCCTCTTTTATCAACGCCGACACCGCCGCCGCGTCCGTGAAGTTCAACAATCAGCGGAAGTCCTTTGCAGCTGTTCTTTTTAAGTCCGTTTTTGCGGAGAGAAATGGGAATACTTTTTCCGAAACCTGTCTGAACAGGAGCTGAAAGCGTTGCAAAACCACAAATTTTACCTTTGCTCGTTGCTGTTACGGCAAAATAACGCAATCCTGTTTCCTCTTTGCGGGGAGTGTGGACGTGCAGACCGCCGTTTGCGGAAATGGGTTTTCCTCCGTCTGAAATAATAAATCCGAGACGCTGTTTTGCCTTGCTTTTCAAATCCGCTCCGGTATTGGCAAAGGGTTCATCTGCGGCGATTTTTTGGGTGCGTTTGACCAGAAAGTTTGCGCCGTCAAGCCACCAGTCCTCTGCGCTGTTACGGTTGAGAAGATCGGCAATGCAGACAGCTTTCTGATAATTTTCAGGCGTGATGGGTGAAGAACTGCTCCAAACCGCCAAACGGGTATCCGCGGGGAGTTTCTGCTCCTGCCATTGGAGAAACACCTGTTGATTGCGATAAACAGCGGTCAATCCTGAGATACCGGCAAAAGTGCCGGCGCAAGACAACATCAGTGCGGCGGTAATAATTTTTTTCATGATTTTTCCTGTCGGTTTAAAATTTTATCAGTTATTTTCAATAAGAAATGAAAGTTCTTCAAGAGAAAGTCCGCTGCCGGAAGAAGAAGCCTCCACAACGGCGTCAAAGAGCTTGCGCTTGCGTCCCTGAAGGGCGAGAATTTTTTCCTCAACGGAATTG
>JAZQYS010000693.1:0-11798 GCA_045633645.1 Victivallaceae bacterium
CACGAGAAAGAGCTTTTCAGGAGCAAATTCAAGTTGATTGTAACCCATAACACAAAATCCCTGCTTTACAATCTTCCGTCCACAACTTCAAGCGGCAGAACACCTTTGATATCAAAGACGGGCGCGTCTCCGTTTTTTAAAGTTGCAACATTCAAACTGACGAACTCCCGATGAGCCACCGCCAGCACCACGGCATCGTAACCGTCTGCATCCAGTTCGGACTGTTTGCGGAAAGAGGTCACACCGTATTCAGCTTTAACTTCTTCCGGATCTGCCCAGGGGTCAAAGATATGAACATCACAACCGAACTCCTGCAAGCCCGTCACCACATCGACAGCACGGCTGTTGCGGATATCAGGACAGTTTTCTTTAAACGTGATTCCCAGTTGAAGAACTTTTGCGCCCTTGATTTTACGGTCTTTTTTTATCATCAGTTTAATGATTTCTGCGGCAACGTATTTGCCCATACCGTCATTGATACGCCGTCCGGCAAGGATAACTTCAGGCAGATAACCGAGAGCCTGCGCCTTGTGGGTGAGATAATAGGGATCTACGCCGATACAATGTCCGCCGACAAGTCCGGGGAAGAATTTAAGAAAATTCCATTTTGTTCCTGCTGCGGCAAGCACCTGGTGCGTATCTATTCCGATCAGACGGAATATTTTTGCCAATTCATTCACAAATGCAATATTGATATCACGCTGACTGTTTTCAATCACTTTGGCAGCCTCGGCAACTTTGATGCTTTCAGCTTTGTGCGTTCCGTTTTTCAAAATACTGTTGTAAAGCACATCAACAATTTCCGCCGTTTCAGGCGTGGAACCGGAGGTGATTTTCAAAATTTTTGTCAGCGCATGTTCCTTGTCACCGGGATTGATACGCTCGGGAGAGTATCCGCAGAAAAAGTCCGTATTGAATTTCAATTTACTGAATTTTTCAAGCACCGGCACACATTCTTCTTCGGTACAACCGGGGAAAACAGTTGATTCATAAATGACAATCGCGCCTTTTTTCATCACTTTTCCCACGGTTTCACTGGCACGGTAAAGCGGCAGAAGATCCGGACGGTTGTGTTTATCAACGGGCGTCGGAACCGTCACGATAAAAATATCACAGTCCCGCAAAAGAGAAGCGTCATCGGTATAAGTCAGACGGACGGCGGATTTCAACTCTTCTGCTGATGTTTCAAGTGTCACATCTTCAAAACGGCGGAGAGCCTCCAAACGTGCGGTCTTGACATCAAAACCTGTGGTATCAAATTTTTTCCCGAACTCCACGGCAAGGGGCAAGCCGACGTATCCCAATCCGATAATGGCGATTTTAACTTCGCCCTTCTTAATTTTTTCAAGCATTTTGCGTTTCCCGGATAATAAAATATATACATTCAATATAAGATAACACGCCTTTGCCTGATTTCAAGTTTCAACAGCCGTAAAAAACCGTACTCCCGGCAATAAGCCTTGAATTTGCCTGATATGGGATGTATATTATCTTAATTTAAATGTGATATCATGTGATACCAGGCACCGAGGATTTTTATCATGAAAATGTCATTATTGCTTCTTTCCGCTGTTGTTCCGGCAATACTTTCTGCCGCTTCGTGGTTTCCGTTTTTTTCAAAAACTGACAACTCAATGAGAGATCACCGCATTTTCGGAGAAGCAGTCCAGAATTATTATCAAACCATTTTTGAAGAGAATCTCAAAAAATACGAACGACAGATCAACCGCGCAAAGACCCGCGAGGACGCATTAAAAATCGTTGCCGCCGCCCGGGCAAGGGTAAAAAAATCCTGGAATTTCCCAGAAACAAAGTGTCCGCTTGAAGCCAAAGTTTTAAAGAGAATAAATTACGGCGATTTTGTTGTTGAAAACATCATCTTCAAAAGCCGTCCGGGTTTCACCGTTACAGCGAACTTTTATCTGCCTGCGGAAATCAAAGGAAAAATTCCCGCCATACTCTTTGTTCAGGGACACAGCAATATCGGCAAACGCAGCGGCGCTTACGTCATCGCCTGTGAAAATTTCGCCCGCCGTGGAATTGCAGTCCTCTCTGTTGACCCTATCCAGCAGGGTGAACGCGATCAGTTCAACAAAACCATCAAAGGCAGCTGCACTCTTGGACACAACCGCCTGAACCGTCAGCTGATGGCAGTCGGGGAAACGATGTCCGACTGGAGAACTTATGACGGAATACGCTCAATAGACTATCTTCTTACCCGCCCTGAAGTAGATCCGGCACGTATCGGTATCAACGGCAACTCAGGCGGCGGTACCATGACGGCAATGATTTTTGCCAATGATACACGAATCATGGCAGCCTCCCCCAGCTGTTATATCACAACTTTCTGTCACAACGTTCAGAATGAACTTGCAGTTGACGGCGAACAAGTTCCGGCAAAATTTCTTTCCAACGGCGGAGAAATAGCTGATTTTATTCTTGCACGCGCTCCGCAGCCTTTCAGAATTCTTGCCAACAAAGGCGACTTTTTTGACGTGCGCGGCGCCCGCAAAACGTTTGAAATGGCAAAGAAAATTTATGCTCTCCTCGGAAAAGAAAACAATATTTCCATTCATGAATCTCCCGGGAAACACGGTTATAACGCCGCAGGACGTCTGGCTGCCTATCAATTTTTCTCTCAGGTTTTCGGCTTGAAAAATATTCCGGAAGAATACAAGCGCACGACAAAAAGTACGGACTTGATCTGTCTTGATGAAGATGGTGTATCAGGTCTTGAGGGCGAAAAAAGTGTCCGTGACATCGCAGCAGTCAAAGCAGCAGCCCTGCGCCGTGAACGTACAAAAAAGTCCCTTGACAAAAAGGGAATGCAGAAAAAAATCGCCCAACTGCTCAAAGTCGGCTCAATCAATACCGTTCCGGCTTACCGTTGCCTGCGCATGACTGATATTGATGAAAAACTCTTTCAGCGTGTCGGTATCATGACTGAAAAATTTATCACCTCAACGCTGTTTTATCAGGATTCCGGCATGGATTTTGAACTGCGTGCCAATAAAGAGGTGACACTTATGCTGCCGGATATTTCTGTCCGTGAAGAGCTGATTAAATATTTTTCTCCTGAAACAGCGCGTTCCCTCTTTGCGCTTGATCCGCGCGGTATGGGCGAATCAGAACCCTCCACCGTTGAGCGTTTGCGCCGTCTCTATTGGGACTACGGCGCTGATTATCACTTTTCTTCACTCGGACTTCTGCTTGACAAACCTTACATCGGACGCAGAGTTTATGATATTCTTTGCGCTGTAAATCTGCTTGTCAAACACGGCGCAGAAAAAATCACCATCAAGGCTTTCGGCAACAGCCGCTATCTTGCCGTCTACGCGGCCTTACTCAGCAACAAAAATGTTTCCATTGAACTTGTCGGCGGTCTCCCCGTAACCTACGAACAGGCAATCAAAGATATGAAATCCCCGATTCCGCAGTCTTTTGTGCCTTTCGGTATTCTGAAAATTGCCGATATCAACGAGATTTACCAACTGCTCAAAAGAAATTAAAAGCAAAAACTTGACATCAGTTGAAATGTGATGTATATTATTTTCAACAAGTGATACAAAGTGATACCAAAATAAATTTATGAATAAAAAGACCAATGTTGTAGAACGCTTGCGCGAACTGATTTTGTCAGGCGAACTTCAGCCGGGGCAGAAGTTGAAAAACGGCATAGAGCTTGCCAATGACTTTGGCGTGGCTCACCTGACCATGCGCCGCGCCTTGCGCGAACTGGAGTTATCCGGTGATATAAAAATCATTCACGGCAGAGGGATTTTTGTTTCGGAGCGTCACACAGAAAAGCGTAAATTTCTGATTGTCCGTCCCGGAATGGCTGACAGTGCCGTACCCGCCCATTATCTTCTGCCTTATTTTCTTCAGCGGTGTAATGAATTGGGCGTTGAAGTGGACGAAGCGGATTTGATTTTTCTGCGTCACAGTCCCGTTGCGGGAACAGTCCGGCAGCTCAAAGACAATCAGTATACGGGCATTCTTCTTGCCTGCAGCGGATACAATGGAACAGAACCGGAATTGCCGATATTCCGCAGACTGAATATCCCGGTTCTCATTCCGCGCGGCACAGACAGCGATTCAAAAATCACCGGATTCGGCGTATTGAAGTCCGATGAACGCCAAGCGTGGCAGGACGGTTTGAAATATCTCAAAGAGTGCGGTATAAAAAGAGTCGGACTGATCCTTACAAAAAATGACGATGAAATGCGTAACATCCGCGGCTTTACGATAGAAGAACATCTGTCTCTGCTCAAAAAACACGGCTTCAGCGGCGAAAAAAATATGCTTGAATTTGTTGATATAAAAGCTCCTGCCGTACTTTGCAGTCAGGTCGAACAAAGTTTCAAAAATTTGATGTCGCAAGCGGAACCGCCGGAAGCGATCTATTGTTTTTCAGACTTTGTGGCACTTTACGTTTATCTTGCGGCACAAAAAACGGGGTTGCGTATCCCCGAAGATATTTCCGTTATGGGTTTCTGCGGCTATCCCGGCGGAAAAATGCTCTCTCCGCCGCTTGCGACAGTGGACTGCGATTACGCTTCTGCCGGAAAAATGGCAGCTGAGATGCTCTGCAATCCGGAAAAATGGTATTTCAACGAAGATAGTATAAAGGATTTTATCATTCCTCATAAAATAAAAAAACGTGCCAGTGTGGCAGTAAAAAAGGAGATGTTATCATGATTGACAGAAAAATGGAAATTTCCGCCCATGGGCGGGTGAAACGCTGTTTCACCCTGATTGAACTCCTCGTCGTGATTGCAATTATCGCTATTTTGGCGGCAATGCTCATGCCAGCCTTGAGTCAGGCACGCGAATCGGCGCGCGGCAGCAACTGTGTCAACAACTTGAAACAAATCGGTCTTATGACCGCTTCTTACACCGATGAATACGGCGGTTGGGTCCTTCCCCACAATCTGCGCTATGCCCTCAACAGTTCAACAGCATACAGCAATGAATCTGACAGTTACGCTGACAAAAATACTTATGGTGCTTACCACCAGAGATTGCGGGTGGCGGGATACGTTCCTGACTGGAAGAGTGGAAAAGTTGCTCCCAGCGTTTTTATCTGTCCGTCTGACAGGTCTGCCGGAGGTCCGTACGAAAAAATGCGCTACAACAGAATCTATGGCATAAGCCTCGGGATCGTTTTTGAAAACAAAGCGACTTTCGGCACCCGCAAAACCGTAAAGATCAGCAAAGTCAAAAATCCGTCGAAGAAAGCCTACTGCATGGACTCTCTCAACCATGATTTAAAATCGGCGTATTATATGCTCGGCGCAGGTGTTAATCCGTCAAGCGACGGCGGTGCCATCGCCACCGCCAGACATAACGGTGCCTGCAATATTCTGAACCTTTCAGGAAGTGTTTTTAAACTCACAAACAGTAATCCGTACAAAAGTGTTCTCGCCGGTACCAGCAGTCTTGCATTCGAAACCAATCAGGAACGCCTGACCCGTTTTTACTGGGGAATGTGATTTTTTTAAGAACAGGAGAAATATAAAATGAAAAAACTGTTATTTCTTACAGCGGCGGCGGCAGGTGCGGCACTTTTTGCAAAACCTGTTGCGGAATGGGATTTTGAAAAAGTCATCCCCGGAAAGAGCGTGTCTTTATCCAACGATTCAAAATTCCGTCTGGGCGACGGTAAAATCGTTTCCGGATTCAAGGGCAACGGATTGCTTGTCAATAAAGTCTGGCCCCGTACCGCTTTCCCCGCAGCACAAAACTGGAAAAATTTTACCATTGAATTGAAATTCAAACTCAATGAAGATGTGAATAAGCGTACCGGCAATACTCTTTTCTGTTACGCTAAAAACTCCTGGAACCGCGGTCAGTTTGCTTTGCAGATCACGCCGAAAAAACAGCTTGAAGCGCGTTTCACGCAAGTTTCCCGCAAGCAGGAACTGGTTTTAAAATCTGAGCAGCTGGATATCAAACCGGGAGTATTCTATACTGTCCGTGTTGCCTCCTCTGACGGCGGCATGATGAAAATTTTTCTTGACGGTGAAGTTGTCGCCATCCGTGAAAAAGATTCCTGGGGCTTCAACCGTCTTTCTGCACCGAAAATACCGAGCGGTTATCCTTTGATGATTCTGGGCGGCAATCTTGCCACGATGAAACAGACCTACCGCACACTCAACGGCGTAATCGACGATGTCAAAATCTGGAACTCCTTTAAAGAACCGGATATGACTTCCGCCGTCAATGCGGGCAGTTCATTGCTGGTTGCCGAAGGTAAAAAAAGCGTAACCGATAAATTCCTCGTTCTGGATAAACCCACGCAGTTTCTCGGAAGTTTTGTGCGTCCGGATCAGAAATTTTTTGATGCCGCTGCCCATGCGGAACTGGAACTTACCAAACAAGATCTAATCGTCCGTATCGTTTCCCCGATTCCCGCAGGCATGAAACTTGATACCCGCAAAAACCGTACCTGGAGCGGAGATGTAGTGGAATTCTTCTTCCGTCCCGACCCCGACAATCAGGAGTACTTTCAGTACGCCGCCAACGCCTCCGGCTGGAGTACCGGAGTTGCCGTCAATTACCGTGACCGCAAAAAATCCTTTAAGAGCGCAAGCAGAATTTCTATTGACATCAAACCTGACTGCTGGACTGCAACTTTTATCATCCCCCGCAGTGAAATCCGCCTGACGGGCGATATCAACGGCAAAACCGTCACAGCCAACTTCACCCGCTGCGGCAATACCGCCGGAGGTCAATCAACCTGGTCCCCCGTCGGAAACAACTGGCATGCCATCACCAAGTTCCGCTACATTGTTTTCGGTTCCTACCAACAGGCTCTGCTGCAGAAACTTGAAAAAAGCAAAAAAGAGTTTGCGGCAATCCAAGGCAAAAAAGATTTGCGCAAAAGCATTGCTGCGGAACTGGAAAAACTGGAAAATGAAATCAAAACCAACGGAAATAAAAGCGAATTTTTTGAGGGACTCTCTCAGAGTATCGCCCGTATGAATCTGCGTTACACCCAGCTGCGTTTTTCAGGCACCCCCAATCTGCTCTGGCAATCCCCCCTGCCCTGGGGCAATGATGTGCAGGTTTCTCCCTTGAGCAAACCGCTTGAAAAAATCTCCCTCACTCTCCCGCAGAACAGTTTCGGTTATACCTCTTTTGTTTTCAGTAACTTGACTGACAAGCCCTTCCTCGGACAAATAAAGATATTCCCTGCCAAACGTCTGAAGGAGAAAAAAGTTTACAACAGCTTCAATGACAAGTTCGGAAAAACCATGTCCAACGGCATTTACGGTTATCCTGAAAGCAAACTTTATCCCAATGTGCAGTTTTTTGAAGCTCTGCCGCTGCTTTCAGGAGACAAAATCCACGATCCGCTGCTGCCGCTTCAGATGGGTACGCTTCTGCGCGCAAGTGCCAATGAATCCAAACAAATCTGGCTGAAGTTCAGTACCAAAGGCATGAACCCCGGCAAACAGGAGTTTGTCATCGTTCTCAAACCCTCTTATCCCGGATTCAAAAATATCGAAGTTGCCCTCAACATTGACGTCCGGAAAGTTGACCTTGGTACTGTCAATGTTGATGCGACAAACTACACCAACATCTACCGCAACGGAACACATCCCGAACTGGTCAAAGTGCTGGTTGATAAAGGAAACAATATCATCTATCCCGGCGGCGCGCTGGGACAGGCTTCTATGGATATTTATCCCAAAATTGACAAACAGGGCAATGTGCTGGAATACTCCGACTACGCTCTGATTGACAAATTCATCGACCGTACCATCAAGGCGGGTATGCCGCTTGAACGTATCAAACTTATCTGCTGGCTTGAACTGCAAACCTACGGCATGAATTTCAGAGGCAAACGTCAGGTTCTCTTCAACAGCCCCGCCTGGAACAAGGGATTCAAGGCGTTCCTTGAGCATTTCACCGCTCACTTGAAAAAGAAGTATAACATCACCCGCGACCGGATTATTTTCTACACCGTTGATGAACCCGACGGCGACATCAATAAAAAGGGAACGAGAATGTACTACGCTCACCTTGCCGGAAAAATCATCAAATCTGCCGGAAAAGACTTTGTCACCATGGTCAACCCGCATCCCAATTATCTGCGCGGAAAAGATTTTACAGCGGTAAGAAAACTTGCTGAACTCTATGACATCTTTGAATTTTACCGTCCGGGACTTGGTCCGGAACAGCTCAAAGCCGCAAAGAGTCTTAAAAAAGAAACCTGGACTTACAGTATCCACGGCAAAAACACGTCTCCCGAAGTTTACCGCCGCAACTACTGGACAAATTTCCGTGACGGCTTTACTGCAGTTTCCGCCTATTGGCACCATGAAAACCACGCAGGCGGCGACGGATTCAACTCCGAAGACGGCGTCCGTAACCGCGTGGACTACGGCAACACCTATCTTGATATGGATATGGGTACTTATCTGTCTTCAAAGAGAGAAGAAGCCAACATGCTGGGCAAAGAGGATTACAAACTTGCTGAATTCTGCCGCAGAATGCTCGCAAAAAAGCCCTCCCCTGCCCTGAAAAAACAACTTGATAAAATCGTTTCAGATGCCGCTTCAGGCGATATGAAAAGTATGGAAGAAGCAAGACTCAAACTTTTAAATCTTGCTGAAACACTGTCAAAATAATGACAGAAACAAACAAAAGAAAAACCTTCGTTCCCTAAAATGGGTGCGAAGGTTTTTCTTTTGCGGTAAAAGAGATTTTGTTTATTTTACGTTGACCTCTGAACGGATGGAGTTTTCCGGTCCGATTCCCGGATATTCTTTGTTGGTGATAGAAAGTTTACCGTCAAAATACAGCTGTTCAAACAGTTCGTGCGTCGGCACATGACGGAGAACATCAGAAGGATAATTCTGTTTGAGAACGTTATCCATTACATGAGCAAGCAGAGTGTTCGGGGTCTTTTGACACCAGGCAAGAAAAGAATCAAGCAGCCCTGCGGGAATCTTTTCCCAGAATTGGAATTCATCGCTGAGTTTTTCAATCTTTATGCCGTCGGGTGTGATGTCAAACAGGCTGTTTCCGGGGATTTCCATAACGTTGACACGCTCGTTTCCGAATGCAAGAGCACATGTGGCAACAGAGATACCATCCTCATGGAAATAAGCGCACAACCGCTGATTCATATTGATTCCGAAAAGGTGTCCGGGATACTCTTTAAACATGAACATCGTGGCTGATTCTTCGCGGATGGTCAGAGCCGTTTCACGCATTGCCTTAAAGGGATCATTGTATTTACGCATCAACTGATCGCAGAGAACCGTCACCACATCGGACATGTGAACTCTTGTTCCGTCATTGAGCAGATGATAACGCTCCCATTCATTTTTATCGGCACTGCAGAAACTCCTGCCCTGCTCCAACAGCATATTGCCGACTTTGCGGATACAGGGAGAACCGTAGTTTTCTGCAAAAATCCCCCAGGACCCTTGAGAAACTGCCATAGTTGTTGCATCGTCAGCGATAAAGGGGTGTCCGTAACGCTCGTGTCCGACACCCGGCGCGGCACCGGTACGGCTGTGGA
This sequence comes from Victivallaceae bacterium, assembly GCA_045633645.1. Taxonomy (GTDB): domain Bacteria; phylum Verrucomicrobiota; class Lentisphaeria; order Victivallales; family Victivallaceae; genus UBA1784. Next base: position 9,536 of record JAZQYS010000693.1, read on the forward strand.
AAAATCCGACTGTTCCCTTCATGGCGGAAGCATCAAATTTTTCTTCCCAGTGTTTGCTGTAACCGAGCGTTTTTTTCATTTCAAGAGAGCCGTCAGCATCCTGCACACCGATTCCGGTGATGTAACCGCTCCACAAGCCCTCAACGCGTTTACCGTATTCAAGCAGGATCGGGGCGGCGGCCTTTTTGCGCCCCACATAACCGCACATTTCACACATTTTTAAATTCTTTCTTTAACTTATTTATTGGGAACCCAATGAGTTGAATCAGCAACATCATAGGGGGAGGTATAATAAAAACCATTCGTTTCTTTATTTGCCATTTTGATTGACTGCGTATGTCCGTCAGCAAAAGTGATATTGGCGATACCATTGTGCCAGGGACCACCGGCAACTCCGTTTTGTCCTGCTGCCGGATAAAACATAGCGTTCATGACTTTATTGTTCTTATGATAACTGTCTCCGAAATAAATTGTCTGAGAGGCGTTTTTCACCTCAGACTGTTTCCACATACCTTTGACGGTATAATCCTCTGTACTGCGGAAATTCCATCTGATGTTGACACCGTAAATATAAGCATTGTAAATCGCAGTGACGTGTCCTTTATAGTATTTCAGCAAAAATGACGGACAAACAAACGGACTGCTCTTGACCCTGGTCTTATCAATATCTTTGCGATACCAGCCAAGATGTGCGAACAAATAAGGATAACCATTTGAAATCTGAATACGGGAACTGGAGGTCTCATTCGCCCAGTTGCCGGCTCCGGCATAATTCGTAGATTGAGTCAACACATAACCTTTGAAAGCATCCGCATACATATTCATAAAAGTTCCCAATTGCTTCTGATTGGCGACGCAATTTGCCTTCATTGCGCTCTCACGCGCCTGCTGCAAAGCGGGCATGAGCATTGCGGCAAGAATGGCAATGATGGCAATGACAACGAGAAGCTCAATAAGGGTGAAGCAGTGCTGCTTCACCCGCCCATGGGCGGCAGTTTCAATTTTTCTGTCAATCATGATAACGTCTCCTTTTTTTTGCGAACTTGTTATATGTGGTTTTCAAACTTTGAAATTTTCATTCATCATACCCTCAAGACGGACGATTGCGGTACTGTCGTTCTCAAGAATATGATACGGCAATTCAATAAAGGGAGCTTTTCCGGGATTTTCCTGCAGATACTCCAGCAGAGAAAGAACAGTCTGCCTGAAAAGCGGAGAATTCAGCTGCACCGCCGAAAGCGTGGGCGTCAAAAGATCAGAACCCATGCCGAAAGAGAGGACTGCCACATCCTGCGGAATCCTTTTTCCCATATCATGCAGAACATGATACAATTCAGCGGCAAAATGATCAGAGTAGCAGTAAACTGCATCAGGCGCCTTTTCTTCAATCAAAGCGCGGAGCCGCCCTGCGTAATCATCCTCTCTTGTTGATATATTGCAAATCATTTCAGCCGCCTCTGTATATCCCCGCTGTTTCAAAAAATCTTCAAAGGCATCGCGGTCAAAACCCAGACGCTGAAAATTGCGTTTGTCATAGCTGAAAAGCGTTGCGATACGGCGGAATCCCAATTTTGCAAGATATTCGAACCCGGCAATCCACGCTCCGCGGATATTCGGTCCGACACTGGCAAAACGGTCGGTAATATTGTTGTTTTCATCTTCACGGATATAAACGGCCGGGACTCCGCTTTCTTCAAGAACCTGCAAAAACGGCTCATCTCCACGCATTGCCGCGCCGAAAAAGACCACGCCGAAATAGCGTTCAGCAATTTTTTCAGCATCCTGAAGAAAATAAAGACTGCTGCTGTCACAGGGAATGTTCCGTTCACGGCAGAGAGCAGTCAACTGTTCAATTTCCAACTCCGCACGCAGAGCGATTTTTGAATTTGAAAACATTGATCTGTTGGCGGCAATCAGAAGTCTTTTTTCAGTTCTGTTTCTGACGATCCGGGTGCCGTAATAATGGGAACGGGTGATGTAACCCTCTTTTTCCAATCGCTTGAATGCACTGCGCAGGGTGACACGGGCAATGCCCAGCTGACGGCAGAACTCAGGCTCTGCCGGAAAATGATCTTCAAGAACTTCGTCGTTCAAAATCATTTCCAGAATACGCCGGTAAGCATAATCTTTTTTTAATTCACCCTGTTGACTCATTCTAAACAACTCCGATATTGTCTCATATTGCAAATTTAAACAGGACAACCTGTTTTGTCAAGATAAGACAACTTAAATTTTACACTGCATAAAGTTTGAATACTGTGCC
>JAZQYS010000694.1:0-2816 GCA_045633645.1 Victivallaceae bacterium
AACACACCGGATACGCCCGGAACAAGTTTGAAAAGTGGTGGAGCGAACGTGCCGCTTTCGGTACGCCTGTTCCGTCAACGGCAAAAGAGGCGGTCGCTTTGGCAAACCAGGGACTGCTGGCAGAACCAACACAAATCACCGTTAAAACGGTGGCTGGAGAGAAGTTTGAACGGATCGTCAAGTGGCAGCTCAAAGATCGCCCCATTATGCGGGAACCGGGAGATGACTCCGATGAAATCGGGGAATATCATTCCAACAGCCCCGGAGACTTGGGTGTATCTCAAGAGCCGGATTGGGACGATGAAGTTCCATTTTAACAGATAGCGATTTATCTGCAATCCCCGTAAAAACACATTAAAAGTCAAAACAATATACTTTAAGGAGAATACCCGATGGCTTGGGGAACTTATTACAAATTTGAGGGATATTTGTCCCGCATCAGCAAGAGTCAGCTGGAAAGCAAGCTGGAAGAATGTCAGCAAATCAACGATATGCTCTGGCGTGAGATCCTGGCGTACATGGCAGCCACGCCGCCCGCAACGGCAAAAGACTGCGAGGGCGAGGAATATCCGTATCCGGAATATCTGGCAATGAAAATCCGGGAACTGCGTGAAGAGATCGAAGAGAACGCAACCCTTATGGCACGAATCAACGACTGCCTTGAAGCGATGCGTGAAAATCCTGAAAATGTTACGGAGGGCTGATTATGGCAAGAGACTGCACTGAACAGATCGAACGCTCCCGGAAACGGATCGCTAAATGCCTGAACCTTCTGGAAGCCGTACACGGTGAACTTGAGTTTGTCTTTGAGCAGAATCCGGATTGGAACCCGGACATCAAGTGGCAAGTGGAAGAAGCCGCCTGCAAGCTGGGCTTCACCCTTGCAACTCTTTCCAACTGGTACGATGACGAGGAGGAAACTTAAGACAATCTTTGTGCATTCAACTTGATAATCTGCAGAATTTCATCATATACCGGGCATGGATGAGTTATAGCAAGTTCACTCTTCAATGATTCTGCCGCCGGTATGATTTTCTTGAGAAGATCATCTATTTGAGCCAATACGATCTCCGGACGGATTTGACAATCAGCTGCCATCTCCTGAAAGTTACTTCTTGAAATATTGGCAAAAGCAAATTCCTTTCCAATAGACATCGCAAACTCACGGGAGAGATTGCTGTAAATTTCTGTGCAAAGCAAATCATAGACTGGTGCAAGTTTAGTGTTTTTACCACTGTAAAGGACCGAGAAATTCTTTGCATGAGCATCGCCGTTCCCAATCAGGAAATTAAAAATGATTCTCCGTAAAAAATCAAGTTGTCCTGCAATACCGCCGTGCATCTTCTTGATAAGATTGAAGCAGATCGGAATAGTTGGCCCACCGTCATTTTCATATTTCTTTTCGGGATCTACGCTGAAAAGCTGACAGAAATCTTCCTGGTGCAATCTGGAGACCTTGCCGTTATTCTCCTTGCGGTCATATCTCTTCACACAATAATAAGGAATATGATCAAAATAGATAATGTCGCAAGGTGGAGCAGGAAATCCCAGTTTCTCCGCAAGGCGCATACAAAAGAACTCATTGAACACGCTGTTGGGATATTCTGCAATTGGTGGCTTAATGATATGAGTTGATGGCTCACCGTACAGTGGCAGCAAAATTTTGTTGTCCTTAACGCAGGCAATCAGTTTGTCCTGTGCACCAGTTCCGGATATGCGGAAACCCTCATCTCTTCCCAGATTCAACGGACGTTTGGGCAGTTGTGTTAAAATTTCAACAGCTTCTTCATTCGTGAGTTCACGGAGAGAGGGCGGATTTGCGCTGACAGTTTCCTCATTCTCTGCAGGATACAAAGAAACTGCTCCGGCACAATCTCCGCCAATAGCTTTGAGAAAACCAAAAATATTGTGTCTTGAAAGATGCAGTATTTTACCAAGGCGTTTTCTGACCACATCCGGTGGCAGAAGATTGTCGAAAAAAACAGAAGTAGTTTGATCATCAAACGCTTCTTTCTGAAGAGGAAGCGTGAACGAGAGTTGCACTGCAGATGGATCTTGCAAATAATCCTCTGAATAACGGAAAGAAAGAGTACCTTTGTCGGATTCAAGAAAACCGGCAAGTTTGCCAAGCAAAAAAACATTCAGGGTTTCCATTATTCATCATCTCCTTCAATCGTGGTCAGTTCAATTGTAACACCAAGCGTTTCGAGGACACTGAAAACCTTGTCAATATGCATGGAACTTTTGCCGTCTTCCAAATCCCGGACAAAGCGCACTCCGACATTAGCCAGTTGCGACAGCTGAACTTGAGTTACATTCTGTTTCTTTCGTTCAGAACGGACAATATCAGCAAGTTGTTGAATATTTGAGAGTTCTATTTTCATTGTTTGTATTTCCTTTCAATGTTAATATAGCACATCAAACAAGATTTTCAAGAAAAATTCAACCCTATCGGGGCGATTTTGGTAATTTTAAGCACTTTTCAACCCTATCGGGGCGATTTTGATAAAATCGCAGGCAAATCAACCCTATCGGGGCGATTAAAGTAAAAAGATAAGGAATCATTATGACAAAAATCAACTGGAACATTACCGATCAGGAACTGAAGCAGGAACTTGTGAGCAGCGATAACCGCTGGCACATCTCAAAAACACAGAAGGGCGAGGAGGAGAGCAAGTTCTTTCTGACCAATTATGACCTTTTGCTCGCACCCCACGGAAGCGGTCCCGACTATAAGGTCTGTTTTGAGACTTTCATCGAAAACTGCGATCAATATATCGAAAAAATCAAAAAAATCCAGCAGGAAGCACGTGAAC
>JAZQYS010000695.1:0-2525 GCA_045633645.1 Victivallaceae bacterium
GGATATGATACTGAAATCTGCCGAAGGCCGTCACCGTGAAGTTGCAGCTGTTGTACACTCACGGAACTTCAAATACGATACTCTGTTTTATGAATCGCAGAATGCGCTGGTGACCTCCATACACATCATCAAAGACAAAAATGCGATCGAAAAAATCCTGAAAGCCGCCATTGAAGATATTGAAAAAAACAATGCACGCAACAGCTCTTTTATAATCTGCAACGCCATCGGATATGTCGCCGCCGACCTCAATGTCAAGTTGAGTGATGCAGAAAGACTCATCCGCCGTGCTGTAAAAATACTCCCCGAAGAATCCTCATTCCGCGACAGTCTGGCATGGGTGCTTTTCCGTCAGGGACGCTTTCTGGAAGCTGACAGAGAGATCGATTCCGCTCTTGCCAACTGCACAGCAGACCTGTCAGCCGCGACGCTGCTGCTTCACGCTGCGCAGATAAAGTTTTCCTGCGGAAAAATCGTCGAAGCAAGAGAGCTGCTTGAATATGCCAAAGCACTTTATCAGCCTGATAAAAAAGAGTGCCATGAATACGATATTGAAATTCAGAAAAAATTGGAAAACCTTTTGAAATGACTCCATTCCTTGCCGCCGCAACCCTTGATGAATTAAAAAATTACTGCAAAGAACACGGCTTTCCGACATTCAGGGCAAGCCAGATAGATTCATGGCTTCATACGCACTGTGTCATTGAACCAGAGAAGATGAAAAATCTGCCCAATGACCTGAAAAATGCCCTGAAGCAGGATTTTCATGCATCGGGTTCAACAATAGCGGAAATCTCATCATCGGCGGATAAAGTCGACAAACTTCTGCTTAAACTGCACGACGGCGAATTTATTGAAATGGTGACGATTCCGACAGATAAACGCCTGACATTCTGCCTGAGTACTCAAGTCGGTTGCCCAGTCGGTTGCTATTTCTGCGCTTCAGGGCGCAACGGACTTACCAGAAATCTGACCGCGGGTGAAATGCTCGAAGAGTTCTGCATTGGAACCGCCCACGCGGGCAGGCCTGATAACCTTGTATTCATGGGCATCGGCGAAGGTTTGCTCAACTTTGAAGAGCTTGCAAAAACGTTGAATACCCTTGTTGATGAGTTCACTTTTTCTCCGCGCAGAATAACAGTTTCCACCAGCGGTTTTGTCCCTGGCATGAAAAAGTTTGCGACATTGAAAAGAGAGTTCAATCTGGCAGTAAGTCTTCATGCGCCTGATGATACGACACGGGCAAAACTGATTCCGCCGAGGTTGCGTTATCCTGTCGCCGAAGTTCTTGCTGCCGCAGATGAAATATCAAAAGCAAACAATCGCCAGTACACACTTGAATACACCCTTATCGAGGGAATAAACGACTCAACAGAACACGCTGAAAAACTGGGAAAACTCGCCTTTGCGCACCACGCAAAGGTCAATCTGATTCCTTACAATGAAACTGGCGGTATGTTCCGCCGTCCAAAAGCGGGAGTCATCGACGATTTTGAAGCCGCTGTCGGAGCAACTGGTGCGAGGATAACCCGCAGAATCGAACGCGGTTCAGAGGAAACCGCCGCCTGCGGTCAGCTCCGTGCCGCCAAAAACAAAAATCAAGGGAAGTGACCGTAATGAAAAATATCATTATCATCATGCTTATGATACTGTTGAGCGCAACAGGGTGCTACAATCGCCGCGCCCTCAACCGCCGTCCTGCCAAACCGCCCAAACAACACCATGTCCGTCAGCATGAACGCAAAAAGGATGACGGTAAACTATTTGACTCGGTTTTTCACCGCAATCCGCACCGACTGGAAAACTCCACGCTCACACCTGCGGAACGCAGAATGATCGAAGAAAACGATTTGCGCAACGACCGCGATTTGAATAAAGCGCGTAAAAAATATAAAAATACCCGTAATCAGGATTGGGTATTCGGAACGAAACAAGGTTCTGTATTTTAATTCAGACAAGGAGCATCCCATGGATTCGGATTTTGATCTTTTTGATTTTGCCCGTGAACAGGAAAATGTTCCCCTGCCGCAGGAAACAGAAACGCCTGTCCCCGCCGCCCCTGCCCCGTTGAAAGTTTTGAGCAAAGCGGAGCTGCGTCAGGCAGCAATGGCTTTTCTTGCCACACTTAAACCCGCTGGCATAGCCGCCAATGTTCCAACAAGAAGAAGCAAATACCGTGTTGCCGCCGCAGGATTCTGGAGACCTGAAAACCACCGCAAAAATCATACCGTCACCAAAACAGCCATCGTGGTCATGTATGATGATCTTGACTGCTGTTTCAGCGATTGTGCCACCAGAGATGAAAGGATATCTACTATAACCAAACTTCAGGAAGAAAAAGAAGCTCTGGAAGCAGATATCCGTCAGAACGAACCGCACCTTGCTTCTGCCGATGATCTTTTCGGTGACTTCCGTACCTGGGATTACGCATCAAGCAACAATACCGCATACCGCAAAGTCTGCCGAAAACTGGATAAGGAAGTACGGCTGCTCACGCAAGGCAGTAAACTGGAATATATCCGCAG
>JAZQYS010000696.1:0-6709 GCA_045633645.1 Victivallaceae bacterium
ATTTCGGCATCACGCCGGAGCAATGGCGCCAAAACTGCTCCCAAGAGCGTTCCTGAACAAAAAATTCTATCGTCAGCCAAGTGTGACGGTGCTCTCTCCGGCAGCAACGGGATATGGTTTTCCGTTAACGATCAGCGTGTAGGGTGCGCTGCTCCTGATAGAAATGACACCGTCACGGTAAATAACGTCTGTCACCACATTTCCGAATGAATAATTTGTCACGCCGATCGCTCCGGTAATGACAGGTGGAAAATTCCAGCTGAGTGTATTTTTGAATGCATCTGCGCCCGTCAGTCCGATCACATTTTCAATAAGCAAGCTGATGGGACCCAATGCAGACCAGCCGCAGAAGTCCGGACGGACACATTTACCGCGGAATTTGCCCGGCTCCGGTTTGGACGGATTGTAACACTCCCAGATCGTATGCGGGTCGAATTCTTTAAAAGTACAGTACATATGTTCAATGACGCGGCGGGCAGTCTGATTGGCAAGATCAAATTTTCCGTAATTTTCCAAACTTTTGATTCCCATATATGCCATGGGCAGCCACAGCGAACCGCGCCAGTAGTTGCCGTGTTCAGGCACAAAATCAGGATCGGTGCGGGACAATGTTGTCCATGGAACTATACCGCCGAGTTTTTCCGAATCACAGAGGATATCACACATGCGCTCAGCCTGTTCCTGAGAAGCCATTTGAGCCAGCATCGGCCAGAAAGAAGCCGGAGTCAGGCACTTCATTTTTTCGAGTGTCTGATAATGGATATCATAGTAACAACCATCTTCTTCATCCCAATAAAGGTCATTGACTTTTTTTCTGAATGCCTCATATCTGCCGAGCCATTCCTGCTCCAACTCTTTTTCTCCTGCGAGGGCGGCAATTTTTGAAATGCATAACGCTGAAAGTCCCTGCTGGGCAATGGCATCGACCCAGAGCATATCCGGGTTATTGGGTCTTTCTGCCTCAGCTTTACTGCATTTTCTGCCCCGGGGCGTATTATCCATGCCGGATCGTCCGCCTTCCCAGAAATAACCATGTTCGTGCTTGACCCAGCAAGTCGGTGCATGGGTGTAAGGCGACACATAACCGGCAGCGGTCAGATTTTCCAGAAACTCAAAGTGCCGCTGAAGATATTTCTTTTCAAGCAGCAGTTGTTTCAGATGTTCACGATCACCCGTCATAAGGGCATAAGAATACTCAGCCCAGGAAAAAAGCGGCGGATTGTCGGGGATATGGATCTTGACCTGCACCCGTGAGCCATCCTTGTAACCGGTTCTTTCTTCAATTCCGCAAACCTCTATTTCCGGAAGTTTTTTTTCACCATGAAGCGGTTCATAAAAGTTGTTGAGTGACTCGATGCCGGGGAAGATTTCCGGAGCATATTTGCAGAAAAACAGCATGAAACAGGTGTCCCATATCCAGATATTGGTGATGAGAAAACCTTCATCCATGTATGGGGTCTGGGGCATTCCAGGGAGTTCAAGAATATGATCGTGCGCCAACTCCCAGGTGCGTTCATACAGTTCGAGATATTCTGGTTTTTCCTCAAAAATCACCTTGGGGATCTTTGCCTTCCAATCCGGATCGCTGACATTGAAAACTTTTTCTTTTTTCATCTTGTGAGATAGGTCGTTTTACGCCTGACTTCTCTGACAGGGCAACTTTTTTGGTGAAATCGGTGTGAACGGTGTTATCCTAAATATAATCTCCGTTTACTCCAATTGCAAATGCCAAAATCAACTTTATCCGCTTTTTTGTGTAGAGTGTGCCTTTCCGGAGAATGCCAGTTTTTGCTCTATTGCAGGATTCTTCAACGATAAATTCCGTCACAGGTTTCAACAGAACAGTCCCCGGGCTTTCAATCCATGCTTTGGCTGACAATTCACGAGATACTGTATCATATCAACTTGAAGTATATCTCAAAACATAAAGTTTCTCTTAAAAAAAGGACAGATACGCAGTTGTTTCCCGCATTGGAGTTGATCCGTTTGAATCCGGACCGTGAGATTCCTCTTGATGAAGCTGCTGCCGCCTGCTGTATGAGCCGCAGCGCATTTTGTCTGGCTTTTAAAAAGGTCATGAACGAAAGTTTTTCACACTTTGCCATGAAAAAAAGAATTTCGTATGCCTGTATGCTGCTTGAATCCGGCAAGTACTCTATCAAAGAGGTTTCAGATATGTGCGGCTTTACCAATGTAACTCACTTTTATCACGCGTTTAAAAAGTTCCAGAACCGCACACCGGGAAATATCAGAAAAATATGAAAAAGGACTGCTGCAAATACTTTTTTGCAGCAGTCCTTTTGAACAATCAGAGTCCAATTACTGCTTGTGGAGATTGAGCATCCGGCGGTATGCCGTTGTTTCGCGCAGGGCGCTTTCAATCTGACGGAGTTTCCACTCCAGATGCCACTTGTCGCAGACGTATTCCATACTCGGCTCCCAACCCAGACGGGAGTCAAATTCCACAACGGGGATGGTATCTTTGACGTTTTCCACTTCTTCTGCGGCGATTTTTTCAATTTCGTCCAGATATTTTTCCGCTTCTTCGGCGGTTGAACTTGCCTGCATGGCGATATTGGCGCGCCACCACTCCTTGATGTGGATCGTGGTAATGACTGCGTTGCGGATGAAGTGTCCGAGAGCCTCAAGACGTTTGGCTTCATCTTTCTTTTTGGGGTCAGCCTTTTCCACGGCAAGAACAGCTTCGGCAAGTCCCTTGTTCCACAGGTCAAGCATTTTCTGCAGACTGCGGATTTCCACAGGATAACGCAGGAATCCCGGCGTCTGTTCTGAGTTTTCATAAGGACGGTAGAACGTCTTGACGATGGAGTGTCCGAAATGAGCGTGGGGCGCAGTCGGGAACTTGATTTCCTTATCCGCCATGGTTCTGGAAATGCTGGGCTGGAAGATGAAGGGATAAGCCGGACCCACACGCCAGGGACCGTACTGGTCTTCGTTGCTGGCAATGTAGTGATTCATACCTTCACTCCAATAATCCCAAGCCTTGCGGACATGGGGCGCCGCCTCTTTTCCGTAGTCGCGGATGGCGATTTTGGTGAGAAGTTCATCATAATCCGGTTCAAAGTCTTCCCAACCTGTCCATTTGCCCAGATCAGCGGCAACACTGTTCCACCAGCCGTAGTGATGGGTGCAGTAATGGCTGCGCAGATTCCATTTCTTTCTGGCTTCACGCAGATGCAAATCACGTTTGAGAATTTTTGCGGGGGCGGGAACAAGCGGAATACATCCGAAATCCCAGGCGATACCGGCAGTGTTGACGTTTCCGGTGACGGTAATGCCGCGCTTGTGCGCCTCTTCACATTCGGTTTTGAAGTAGTATCCCGGCTCGTCGGCTGACATGGTGTAGTCCATGACGGGAGTGTGCAGTCCTTCAAGGGTACGCTTTGAAAAAATTTCAAAACAGACCGAAAGAGAAACGTTTTCGGGATATTTATCCAGAAACTTCTTACGCAGTTCCAGCGGTGAATATCCCCAGTTGTAGGTACTGAAACTGACCTTTGTCTGAGGATTGAACTTGTGAACGGCGCGTTCAATGCACTGAATGTATGCCGGATAGTCTTCGCAGGGATGCCAGCCCGGACTCGGACGGGTGTCGGGAATACCGTCAATTACGCTCTGAGTATGGGGCTTGCCGGTCGTGGCTTTGTCACGGCTGGGAAACTCCAGAGCTTCACCGCACAAACCGATTGTTTCGATTTTGGGATAACGGCGGATGAGGTCTCCGTAAACGGCATCAAATTTTTCCTGCGCCCCCTCTTCGTCGGGGTGAATATAAGTCTGGATATAGTTGTGGAAAATAGTTTTGATACCGTATTTTGCAGCACGTTCAATCACGTCATTAAAGTCACAGTATCCCAGACGGTTGCGGTCAATGCCGACCAGAAAGAGGTCAATGGTGTCATATCCGGCGTGGAGCAGAGCAAGCAGCTCCTGTTCAGGATAAGCATCCAACCCCGTACCGGAGTGAACGGTTCTGTTGGTATACATCGGGCGGCGTTCAAATCTGCCCAGTGCCAGAACGGGTGCTTCTTCAAGATTCATAAGATCTTCAACATGAATCGTTGCACGGAAACTCATCCTGTCTTCCGCGGCGGTAATGTTGATGTGATCCTGTTTGACATCAAGAATGAAGCCTTCTGTAACGGAATCAGACACTTCAAGCCAAAGCGTCTTTTCACCGTCTTTTCTGACGATGGGCAGAGAGAGGTTCATGCTCTTTTCAAGATATTCCTGAAAGTCGTTGGCGGCAATGGCAGTAATGGGATTGCCGGAAGCGTATCCGATTTTCCATTCATCGGTCAGCATGACTTCTCCGGCAGACGCAGTGCGTTCCGGGTTGCGGCGGTCGGGCTTGTGATACTCCCAGTGCCGTTGACGGAAATCATAATTTCTTTCGCTCATAATTTATACCTGTATCAAATTATTTCTGAGGGAAAAGACTCTGTTCAAAGTCGATTGCACCGGCTTCAAGAGCGGCATCACCGTAAGCGGCGGAAGCATCTTTTCCGGTGCGGGCATACCAGATAGAGCCGTCAATGCGGTCAAGTTCAACAAGTTCCGGATACATGTGCATGGTTTCAGACGTTTCCAGAATACCGGCGTGATCTCCGGGGAATTTGCGGGCGTGTTCGCCGGTGACATCATGTTCGCGGCAGGTATGAATCTGAATCCATTTGAAGGGATTGTTGTTTCCGGTGTAGTAATTGCTGAACTTTTCGGTTCCCCACCAACCTTCGCCGCTTTCTTTTTCGAGCCATTCAAAGACGACGTGACGAGCCGCCATTCTGAAAGCCAGGTCAGTGGGCATACCCTGAGCAAATTCTTCAGTCTGGTGACAGATCAGACCGTGGATGTTGCGGAATCCGACACGGAGCAGTCCGCGGAAAATATCTTCAACAACGGGGATGAGTTTCACGGCATCTACATGGACTGTTCCGTTGCGTTCGGGTTTTGCGACGGCAAGGGACGCTGCTCCGTAGTAGAACGGCGGCAGAACGACGATTTCAGGATGACGTTTTTCCACCCGTTCAATAATATTGAGACAGGTGAAACAGTCAACGCCCATGGGCAGGTGTTCTGCGTGGTACTCCACCACGCCCATCGGCAGAACGACGGGAACATTGTTGTCAATCGCTTCCCGGATCTGATACGGCAGCATTTTCAAATATTGCATTTTATTCTCCCTTGTTTGAATGGGTTGTTGTTATCGTGACCTGTATTAAAAATATCAGCGTTTTATGTTAATGCAATATCAAAAACAGGTGAAATTTAAAAAATCTTAAATGGGTTAAGTTTTTGATTTGAAAAATTCTGCTGCGAATTTGTAAAGAATCAAAAAAGATTCAGAGAGAGGAATCTGATTTTTATTTGAGCTGAGCCGGAAAGAAAGTGTCAGGATACAAAAATGGCATCTCCAACGGGATTCGAACCCGTGTTGCCGGGATGAAAACCCGGTGTCCTAGGCCTCTAGACGATGGAGACGCTTGTCGTTGTTTTCATAATATAGCGCAGTGTTTTGCTTTTTGCAAGTCCAAATATGAGGAATAAACAAGAATAATGCATAATTTTCTTTGAAAACGATTGTAAAAGGTGCGTTGTTTTCCGTATTTTGCTGATTTTTTTGTGAATAGTGTTTGCGTTGAATTGAACGATGGATTATATTACAAGGTAAAAGTTTCAAAAAGGAGGCAGTGACGATGGGCAAATTGGACGATTATCAGATTTTTCATGATATTATAAATTATCGGAACATCAGTCCGAAAATATCCGGCTTTTTTGAAAATTTGCGGGCTTCCTCAAAAAACAATTCTGCGGCGGGGATTATCAACACGCTGAACAGCATACTGCAGGAAAACGAACCTCTCAGGATCTGGATTCGCAACAAATCTCAAAAAGAAGATTTGCAGATTGATTTACTCACATGGTTTGAAGTACTTTTCCGGATATTCACAATTCGATGGTATTCTATTGAATGCGGCGGAAATACAGATATTAAAAATCCCGTGTTCTGTACTTTTTGCAGAACATTTGAAAATCCGGCGTTTTATCCGGATTACTGGTTTGATTTGCCGAGAGACAGAAAAAATCTCAAATCTTTTATTATTTCTCCGGCAGAACTTTTGACCGCATTTGACCGCTATATGTACGACAGCGAAGGCGGTACCTGCTGGGAGGCCGTAGATATCAATATCGATAAATTTGTTTTCCGCTGTGTGTGCGAACCTGCCGGAAACAAGGAGCTTTATGAAGACCCTTGCGGCAAAATCGCCTCTCTGATTCTTGCCGCCCACCGTATTGTCACCGGACGTCTCAATCTTTATATCAGTGAAAGTCAGGCTGTGGATCTGAAATATGCCGGTGTAAAAACCGGTGATTCCTCTCTGTTGAAATATTTCCACTATGACCGGTATACCCGCTTCAGCTATATCAGAGCGCGTGAACGGAAAATTGATGCAGATGCAACAAATCCGCATCCTGAATTTTCTCCTCAATGGGCTTCAATGGCAGCGATGACGGAGTTTATTCTGCAAAACAAAGGGGCGCGGGCAACGAAAACAACCTGCAGCCGGGTGAGTATCGGAACAATTCTCAAATGTCTGAGCAAATTAAAATCAGACAGTTCATTGCAGCAAAACGATACTGCCGCAGCGATGCTTTCAAAGGGCTTGGAACTGCTGGACGATGAGAA